>NZ_JBHWBS010000001.1:174280-188423 GCF_042735655.1 Streptomyces sp. NPDC059567
ACCGAGCTGCGGGCGGCGGGCGGCCGGGGGGGGGTGGCCCCCGGGCCGCCGGGGGGGGGCGGGGCGCGACTAGCCGCCCCAGCGCGGCCGCCGCCCCGCGCGGCGCCGCGCGGCGTCGCGCCCGCGCCGAGCGGCTCCGGGGCGAGGCGGTGCCGCGGCCGCCTCAGAGTCGTGGGGTACCGGCCTGGGAGTCTCCCTCCGTTCGGCGGGTGGGCAGTTCGCCGCAGTCGTGGGTGTAGAGCCAGGCCGTGGCCTTCTCGAAGAAGAAGGGGACCGCCACCGGCATCACCAGATCGCGCATCCTTCGCGCGAGCGGACCGGCCGTCTTGGCGTCACGGTTGTCCGAGGCCGCCTTGACCATCTTGGCGACACGGTCCGAGCGGGCGGCGTCGTACGCCGAGAGGGCGGCGGCCACCGTGGGTTCCGTGGCCAGTGACCGGGCCAGGACGAGTGCGTCCTCCAGGGCCATCGACGCGCCCTGACCCGCTCCGACGGGGTGTCCGGCGTCACCGAGCAGCGCGATGCCGTCGTTGTGGCGGACCGGGACCGCGCCGAGCCTGTGCATCAGGGTGGGGCGGTGCAGTTCGACGGTCGCGTCAAGGATCGCGGACGGCACCTGTTCGTGCCGGTAGAGCCCGGTCAGGCGGCGGAGCCACTCCTCCTCGGTGAGGCCGAGCTCCGGCTGCGCGGGGCACGAGACCTGGGCCGACCACCAGACGTTGCCATCGGGGGCGGCGAGGTGGATGAAGGCGCCGTTCCGGGCGAACGTCATGTTGAGGAAGCCGGGTTCGGTCTCGATGCCCTCGGCGATGCCCGAGACGCTGTACAGCCCGGCGTACTCGGGAGCGGGCGCCCGCGGGTCGAGCAGTGACCGAGTGGCCGACCAGATGCCGTCGGCGCCGATGAGCAGCGATGCCTCCTCCGAGCGACCGCTCGCGAAGACCGCCCGCACCCCCTTCTCGGTGGTGACCGCATCGACCAGGCGCTCACCCGTGACGATGGCGGCCCCGGCCGCCAGCGCCTCCGCGCGCAGCGCCTCGACCAGGTCGCCCCGCATCAGGGTCACGCTGTGCAGCGTGTCGCCGCTCAGCCGTCCTCGCGGAACGTCACCCAGAAGCTTGCCCGAGCTCGACCACATGCGCTGGCCGGGCACATCGATCCCGGCCCGCCGCACCCGCTCCAGCACGCCGAGGGAGCGCAGCACCCGCAGACCGTTGGACGCCAGGCTCAGGAACGAGCCCACCTGGCCCGCCGGTTCGGCGTACGCCTCGTACACCGTGACCTCCACACCAAGCCGCCGCAGCGCCAGGGCGCTTGCGGCGCCCGCCACTCCGCCGCCGATCACCATGACGTTCATCCATACCCCCTGAATCAAGATTCAGTGAATTCAGATTCACCGAACTGTGGTTCACAATGAGGCAGGGGGCTGACGCACGTCAAGCCCGACGAGAGGACTCAGGTGATGGGCGTACGCAAGGAGAAGGCCGCCGAGACCGAGGCGGCGCTGAAGGACGCGGCCCGGCGGCTGTTCGCCGAGCGCGGCTATCTCGACACGAAGATCACCGACATCACCCGCGAGGCCGGGCGCGCCACCGGCTCCTTCTACGCCCACTTCGCGGACAAGAACGCCCTGCTCCAGGCCCTGATGCAGGATCTGAACGCCCAGGCCGACGCCGAGATCGGCGCGGGCCACCACCCGGTCGACCACGATCTGACGGACCCCGACCAGCTGCGCGAGCATCTCGCCGTCACCTGGCGGGTCGTGCGCGAGCACCTGCCCGTGGTCGTGGCCCTGATGCAGACCAACTTCGCCGGCCCGCCCGGCGAAGGCCGCGCATGGGCGAGCCTGGCCCAGGAGACGGCGACCCTCCGCGAGCACCTGGAGTGGCTCCGCGACCGCGGACACCAGCTGCCGGGCGACCCGGCGCTGGTCGCGGCGGCCATGGGTGCGATGGTCTCGATGCTCGGGTTCGCCGTCATCACGGCACGAGAGGACGGCCCGCGGGCCACCGACCAGGAGGTCGTCGACACCCTCACCGCCCTGCTGCTGCACGGCCTGGCGGGACCCGCGTCGGGCGCGAGCTGACCGCGCCGCTCACCCGGTGAGGCCCCGGCCCGGGCCCGCCGTCGAGGACACGCACCGTGCCCGTAGGTGGGGGGGGTGGACTTACTAGGACGTCCAACTATATGTTCGTGACAAGCCCGCGGTGCAGGGAAGCCGGTGTGAATCCGGCGCGGTCCCGCCACTGTGACCGGGGAGTGTGCTCTTCCAGCAGTTCAGGCCACTGACGGAAACCATCCGTCGGGAAGGCCGGAGAGCACGCGCTGATCCGGGAGTCAGGATACCGGCCGTGGGGTGTTCCGTGTTGTCCACGAGGATGGAGCAGACACGCATGGCACCGGTACGTGACCACGGCCCAGGTGATCCGGCGGAGTACCCGAACGGCGAGGCCCTGTCCCCGCGTTCGTGACTCGACGAAGGCGCCCCTCGCCTTCCCCTGTCCCGCGGCCGGACGCGCGGTGCGCACCCCGATCGGTGTCGTACCGCGGCCCCTCGCCGCGCCCTCCTCGGATCCTCACCTGACGAGAGCAGGCTTCGATGGTCCGCGAACTCACCCATTTCATCGGCGGAAAGCACACCACCGGCACGTCGGGTCTCTTCGCCGACGTCCACGACCCCAACACCGGCGCCGTCCAGGCCAGGGTCCCCCTGGCCGGCCGGGCCGACACCGAGGCGGCGATCGCCGACGCCCAGGAGGCCCAGCGGGCATGGGGCCAGTGGAACCCGCAGCGGCGCGCCCGCGTCATGCTGCGCTTCCTCCAACTCGTCGAGGGCGAACGGGACTCCCTGGCCCGGCTGCTCTCCGCCGAGCACGGCAAGACGGTCGCCGACGCGCACGGAGACCTGCAACGCGGCTTGGAAGTCGTGGAGTTCGCCGCCGGGATCCCGCACCTCCTCAAAGGCGAGTTCACCGACAACGCCGGGACCGGCATCGATGTGCACTCGCTCCGCAGCCCTCTGGGTGTCGTCGCCGGGATCACCCCCTTCAACTTCCCCGCGATGATCCCGCTGTGGAAGGCCGCACCGGCACTGGCCTGTGGAAACGCCTTCATTCTCAAGCCCTCCGAGCGGGACCCCTCCGTACCGCTGCGGCTCGCCGAGCTCTTCCTGGAGGCCGGCCTGCCGCCCGGCGTCCTCAACGTCGTCAACGGCGGCAAGGAAGCCGTCGACACCCTCCTCGCGGACCCCCGCGTCCAGGCACTCGGCTTCGTCGGCTCCACCCCGATCGCCGCGCACATCTACGCCACCGCCGCCGCCCACGGCAAGCGCGCCCAGTGCTTCGGCGGGCCAAGAACCACATGATCGTGATGCCGGACGCCGACCTCGACCAGGCCGCCGACGCACTGATCGGCGCCGGCTACGGCTCCGCCGGTGAGCGCTGCATGGCGATCTCCGTCGCCGTACCCGTCGGTGAGGAGACCGCCGACGCGCTGGTCGCGAAGTTGAAGGAGCGCATCGCGGGACTCCGTATCGGCACCTCCGACGACCCGGACGCCGACTTCGGTCCCCTCGTCAGCCGGGACGCCCTGGACCGGGTCGACCACTACGTCGGGATCGGCGTCGCCGAAGGCGCCGAACTCGTCGTGGACGGACGTGGGTTCACCCTCCCCGGACACGAGAACGGCTTCTTCGCCGGAGCCTCCCTCTTCGACCGGGTCACCTCCTCGATGCGGATCTACCAGGAGGAGATCTTCGGCCCGGTGCTGTGCGTCGTACGGGCCGCCGACTACGAGCAGGCCCTGCGGCTGCCCAGCGAGCATCTGTACGGCAATGGCGTGGCCATCTTCACCCGAGACGGCGACACCGCCCGCGACTTCACCCGCCGGGTCGACACCGGCATGGTCGGCGTCAACGTCCCCATCCCGGTGCCCGTGGCGTACCACACCTTCGGCGGCTGGAAGGCGTCCGGCTTCGGCGACCTGAACCAGCACGGACCGGACGCCGTCCGCTTCTACACCCGTACCAAGACCGTCACCTCGCGCTGGCCCTCCGGGGTCAAGGAAGGCGCGAGCTTCACCATCCCGACGATGGGATGAGCGCCGTGACCACCCTCACCGAGGACCAGCTCGCCCTCGCCGAAGTCACCCTCGACTTCGCGCAGGAGCAGCTCGCCCCGCACGCCGTGGCCTGGGACCAGGACAAGCACTTCCCCGTCGACGTCATCCGCAGGGCCGCCTCGCTCGGACTCGGCGGGGTCTACGTACGGGAGGAGCACGGCGGTTGCGGACTCACCCGGGCCGACGGCGTCCTCGTCTTCGAGACCCTGGCGACCGGCTGCCCCTCCATCGCCGGCTACCTCTCCATCCACAACATGGTCGCCTGGATGATCGACCGATACGGCGACCGACAGCAGCGGGAGCGCTTGCTGCCCGGCCTCTGCTCCGCCGAGACCCTGGGCAGCTACTGCCTCACCGAACCGGGCGCCGGCTCCGACGCCGCCGCGCTGCGCACCCGCGCCGAGCGTGACGCCGAACACTACGTCCTGACCGGAGTGAAGCAGTTCATCTCCGGCGCCGGCGCCTCCGACGTGTACATCGTCCTGGCCCGCACCGGCGGGGAGGGTCCCCGCGGGATCTCCGCCTTCGTCGTCGAACGAGGAGATCCGGGAGTCTCCTTCGGCGCCAACGAACACAAGATGGGCTGGAACGCGCAGCCCACCCGCCAGGTCGTCCTCGACGGGGTGAGGATCCCCGCAGGCCGGCGGCTGGGTGCCGAGGGGGAGGGCTTCCGCATCGCCATGCACGGCCTCAACGGCGGCCGCCTCGGCATCGCGGCCTGCTCCCTCGGCGGCGCCCGGAGCGCACTCGACCGCAGCCTCACCCACCTCGCCGACCGCGAGGCCTTCGGCGGCCGGCTGCTCGATGCCCAGGCCCTGCAGTTCCGGCTGGCCGACATGGCCACCGAACTCACCGCCGCCCGCGCGTTGGTCCGGGAGGCCGCCGAGGCTCTCGACCGCGGCGACCCGCAGGCGCCCCAACTCTGCGCCATGGCCAAGCGGTTCGCCACGGACACCGGCTTCTCCGTCGCCGACCGGGCACTGCAGCTCCACGGCGGATACGGCTACCTCAGCGAGTACGGCATCGAGAAGATCGTCCGCGACCTGCGGGTCCACCGGATCCTGGAAGGAACCAACGAGATCATGAACGTGATCGTCGCCCGCGGCATGACGGAGCACCCGCGATGACCGGGGACGAGGAAGTCCTGGTCCGCACCGAGGGGCGGACGGGCCGTCTGATCCTCAACCGCCCCAAGGCCCTGAACGCGCTCAGTCACCCCATGGTGCTGCGGATCGAGGACGCGCTCACCGCCTGGCGGGACGATGCCGCGGTCGAAACGGTGGTGATCTCCGGCGCGGGGGAGCGCGGACTGAGCGCGGGCGGCGACATCCGCGCCATCTACGAGGACGCCCGCACCGGCGGCACGGTCTCGGCCGACTTCTGGCGCGACGAGTACCGGCTCAACGCCCTGATCGCCCGCTACCCCAAGCCGTACGTCGCCCTGATGGACGGCATCGTCATGGGCGGCGGAGTCGGGATCTCGGCCCATGGCACCGTGCGGATCGTCACGGAACGCTCCCGCGTCGCCATGCCCGAGACCGGTATCGGCTTCGTCCCCGATGTCGGCGGCACCTACCTCCTGGCCCTGGCACCCGGCGAGCTGGGCACCCATCTCGCTCTGACCGGAGCGCCCGTCGGAGCCGCCGACGCGCTGCTGTGCGGCCTCGCCGACCACTTCGTACCTGCCGAACGGCTCGACCGGCTGGTCGCGGACCTCGCGCAGGCGTCCGTGCACGACGCCCTGGCCGCGCACGTCGGCCAGGCGCCGCCCGGTGAACTGGCGGCCCACCGCGAGTGGATCGACCACTGCTATGCGGCCGACACGGTCGAGGAGATCGTGGACCGCCTCCTTGGCAGCGGCGTGGCGGTGGCGAAGGAGGCGGCCGCCACCCTGGCCGCCAAGTCCCCGACCGCGCTCAAGGTCACCTTGGCCGCGCTGCGCCGGGCCCGCGGGCTCGGGCCGCTGGAACGGGTCCTCGAGCAGGAGTACCGCGTCTCCTGCGCGGCACTGAGCTCACCCGACCTCGTCGAGGGAATCCGGGCCCAGGTCATCGACAAGGACCGCAGCCCGCGCTGGTCGCCCCCCGCCCTCGCCGAGGTCACCGACGCGGACGTGGCCCGCTACTTCGCCCCGCTCGGCGCCGGCCGCGAACTCCGCCTTGCCGACATCGACTCGCTTCAGGAGGTGCCCTGGTGACCAGCGGCATCGCCTTCATCGGTCTCGGCCACATGGGCGGCCCGATGGCCGCCAACCTGGCCGCGGCCGGACACCGGGTGCTCGGCTTCGATCTCGTGGCCGACGCCGTGGCCACCGCCTCCGCGGCCGGGGTGGAGGCGGCGGAATCCGCCGTCGCGGCCGCCGCCGAGGCGGACGTGGTGATCACCATGCTGCCAGCAGGCCGCCATGTCCTCGCCCTCTACCGGGACGAGGGCCTCCTTGCGGCAGCGAGGCCCGGCACCCTGTTCATCGACTGCTCGACCATCGACGTCGCCGACGCACGGGCCGCCCACGACGCGGCCGTCGCCGCCGGGCACAGGGCCCTGGACGCCCCTGTCTCCGGAGGGGTGATGGGCGCCGAGGCGGCGACCCTCACCTTCATGGCGGGCGGGGGAGCGGCGGAGTTCGCCCAGGCCGAGCCGCTGCTGGCGGCCATGGGAAAGAAGTCCGTGCACTGCGGCGGAGAGGGCGCGGGCCAAGCCGCCAAGATCTGCAACAACATGATCCTCGGCATTTCGATGATCGCCGTCAGCGAGGCCTTCGTCCTCGGCGAGAGCCTCGGCCTCTCCCACCAGGCGCTGTACGACGTGGCCTCCACCGCCTCCGGCCAGTGCTGGGCGCTCACCACCAACTGCCCGGTCCCCGGACCCGTACCGGCCAGCCCCGCCAACAGGGAGTACCGCCCCGGGTTCGCGGCGCCGCTGATGGCCAAGGACCTGGGACTCGCCGCCAACGCACTGCGCGCGGGCGGCATCGACGCCGGGCTCGGCCTGCGAGCCGCCGAGATGTACGCGGCGTTCGCCGAAGGAGAGGGCGCGGCGCAGGACTTCTCAGGCATCGTCCACGTCCTGCGCGACACGGCCACCGAAGAATCGAAGGGAACCACCTCATGACCGAGCCCGCCCACGAGACGATCCTCGTCGAGCGCAAGGGCCGCACCGCACTGCTCACGCTCAACCCTCACGGTCGCGGAGACCGTCTCCGGGATGTCGAAGCCGGTCGCGATGATGGCCAAGGAGGCCGTCAACCGCGCCTTCGAAACCACCCTGGCCGAGGGTGTCCGCTTCGAACGCCGCCTGTTCCACGCCGTGTTCGCCACGGCCGACCAGAAGGAGGGCATGTCCGCCTTCGTGGACAAGCGGGCCCCGGACTTCATCCACCGCTGACCCCCCTCACTCCGCCCGCCAAGGCAGGCCCCTCTCAGGCGGAGGGGCCGGTCTCGGCGGCGGGACGCGCTCCCCTCGATCGCCGTGATCGTGCGGAGAGGATCACACCGGGGTTGACGCATGGCCATGGACTCCCCTGGGGAGAACCCGAGGTCGGAGTCGACCAGAGGGAGAGAACCACATGCACTTACGCAGGGAACGGCATCGCGCGGGTTCGGCGCGTTCGAGCAGCGCGGGGACGGCACGGTGGGCGGCTGTGGCAACAGTCCTCATGTCCGTGCTGGTCAGCGGAGTGGGAATGGCGCCCGCCCACGCTGTCGCTCCGCATCGGCCGGCATCGACCATGACGCAACCGCCGTCGATCACCGCAACGCCTGCGGCCAGGTCGTGCTCGACCGCGTCGTCCGGCCCGAAGGCGAACCCGGCGCACTGGGCGCCGACGAAGGACCCGAAGAAGACGGTCGTGCCGGGGCGGATGCGATCGGACTGCGAGGCGATTCCGGCAGGCTTCACCAAGGAGCAGGCCGCGAAGGCCGAGACGATGGAAGCCGCGCTGCTCGCCGCGTCAGAGAGGGCCGCAGCGCAGCGGTCGCGAGAGTCCTCCGCCGCCGACTGCCAGGTGTACTGGCCTGCGCCGTACGAGGTGTGCGGGGCGATCCGTGACAAGTACAACGCGCTCGGCGGCCCCAACAGCTTCCTGCTGTTCCCGACGTCGAACGAACTGACCAACCCCGATGGGCACGGCAAGCGTTCGGTGTTCCAGAACGGGCCCATCTACTGGTCGGCGAACAGCGGCGCGTACCCCGTGGTGAACCACTTCTTCGCCGCCTGGCAGCGCAACGGCTGGGAGTCCGGACCGCTCGGGTATCCGACCTCGGACGAGATTGTGAACCCCGACAACATCGGCCGGCGCCAGTACTTCCAGGGCGGCACCGTCTACTGGCGTCTCAACGAGGCCTATTACGTCACCGGCGCCATCAGGGACAAGTGGGGCGAGACCGGCTGGGAAGGTGGGTGGCTCGGCTATCCGACCAGCGACGAGGTCAAGCTGCCCGACGGCCAGGGCCGTATGAACCGGTTCGAGCATGGTGCCGTCTACTGGTCACCCACCACAGGGGCGCATCCGATCACCGCATCCATCCTGGATCAATGGTCCCGCGCCGGCTTCGAGGCGAGCTCGTACGGCTATCCGACAGCCGACCCGGTCACCCACCCTGGCGGGACCCAGGAGCAGCAGTTCCAGCACGACCGGATCTACAGCTCGGGCTTGACGATTCCCGTCACCTCCGGGGTCTCGCTGTCAGTCGGCGTACCGTCGGCCGGCGCCCTGACGCCCGGAACCGTGCCCGACGGCGTGGTCTTGAACGGTCCCGGCTTCAACGCCCGATTCCAACGCGTCGCCGGTGACGGCTCGTTCGAGGTCTCGCTGGTCCGACTGGACGGCAGCGCCCCCACGACGCTGGACCTGCTGTTCGGCGCCCCTGCCGGCTACACCCTTCGAGCGACACCTCAACGGGTGGAGCTCACCGACTCCACCGGCGCGGTGGTCGCGGGCGTCGGGCTTCCCATGGGCTTCGACTCCACCGGAGCGGCGGTGCCGGTTCAGGCGAGCTTCGAGGGGAACAGGCTGCGGTTGCGGCTCGGCGACTCGACCGCGTTCCCGATCGAGTTCCCCGCGATCGCGGCGAAGGGGAACGCACTCGAAGAGTGGTGGTCCACCGGAATCAAGCAGCGCATCGTCTGCGAGAGCGAACCGTACGACTGCTTCCGGGTGCGCAACGCGCGGGGGCCGGCCTTCAACGTGTCCAAGAACGCCTTCCCCGAGGCGACGGAGACCGAGGACAATCGGATCGACGCCGCACGGCACTGCATCTGGAACGGTCTGATGACCGAAGGCGCCAATCAGGGATTCGCGCAGCGCATGGCCGCGGCCCATGAACTCGACGGAAGTGCGAAACCCGGCTGGACCCGCAACGCCCAGCTGATGGACGAGTACAACAACAAGACGGGTGTCCAGGTGGGGCTCCGCAATGAAGGATCGCCCGGCACCATCGAATCCACCTGTGTCCGGTACGGAAAGGAAGCGCGGATCGTGCCTGAACCGGACACGATCGACCTGACGAACCCGAACGGCATCGACCTCATCGCGTTGCGACACCCCTGATCCACACGTGACAGACCGTCACATCTGCCCGCCGCGTCGGTCCTCCGGCGCGGCGGGCGGACTGCCGGATTCGGAGTCAGTCGCGGCTCGCGGTGCAGTCCGCCGGTGTGGGGCGGCCCGTCGGCCAGGCGAGGCCGACGAAGCGGATACGGCCGGGAGCGTCGGGGGCGAGTTCCACCACGGAGACCGCCTTGTTGTACGGGTTGCCGTAGTTGTCCAGGCAGATCCAGCCGCTCGCGCCGTCGACCTTGCCCATGCCGTGCAGTCGCAGCCACGAGTCGCTGATGCGGCCGAGAGTGGGGATGACGGGGTCGCCGTCGTCGCGCATCCGGATGGCGGTGATCGCGGTGAGACCGGCGTCGTAGAAGGTGATGGTCCGCGAGTCGGTGAGTTCCACCGGGCCGATGTTCCCGACCTCCTTGCTGGTGGCGAGGTCGGACAGGGTGCGGAACGCGGAGGCGGAGCCGCCCGTGGCGGGTGCCTTGCGGTCGGTCCAGGCATCCGGGTGGGCGACGGCGGCGTACTGGAGGGTCACGCCCTTGCGGAAGGCGTCCCAGTCGAGGAGCTTGTCCGAGGAGAGGGTGGAGGCACCCGAGCCGGTGATGACGGTGTACTTCTTCTCGGTGCAGCCCCGGTTGCCCAGCTCGTTGACGAACTGCCGCAGCTGGACGGGTCGTCCGGCGAAGTAGATGACCTTGGCCGCCGAGGTGCAGATGGTGTCGACCATCTGGTCGAAGGCGTTGGCGGTGGTGCCTTCCTCGTGGAACTCCTCGGGCGCGCGGTACTGCTCCGGCGCCCGAGGTGATCCGAGGGTCCGCTCGGCGAAGGCCCGCTTGAGCGCGTCGACGTAGTTGTCGCCGGTGCGGATGTCCTCGACGACCAGGGTGTGCTTGGGGTCGATGCGCTTGTTGAAGTGGGACAGGGCCTTGGCCTGGTCGGTGGTCGTGGGCACGACCCGGGCGAGGCCCGGGTACGCGTCGGGCCGCTCACGGCTGTTGCCCGAGTCGTCGGCGGTGATGGGGCCACCGACGACGGGAATGCCGCGCTCCCGGGTGAGATAGCCGATGGCTTCCTGCGTGGTGGCGGTGGAGACGTCGAAGCCGATCACGGCCCGGAGGCTGTCGGTCGTGGACTGCGACATGGTGCCGAGCTGTTCGGCGACGGGTCGCCAATGGGCGTGACTGCGGCCGGGGTTGGCGAGCAGCAGCCGTATCGCCGGCTTCTTGCTGTTGGAGTCGTGGTTGGCGCGGTACTGCGCGAGATAGGCGCCCTGCACCTCGTGGAGCGTCTTCTGCTGCTCGAAGGTCTGCGCCGGAGCCATCGGCAGCATCACGGCGACGGAGACGTGCGGTTCGCCCTTGATCCGCTCGTTCTCCGCCTTGATCCGCGAGCTGACCTCCTTGAGGTTGTCCGCGAAGACGAAACTGCCGTCGGTGACGCCCGTGCATTCCCGGGAGCCTTCGGGGCCCCGTTCCTCGATGCCCTTTCCGCAGGCCGGATCCGGTCCGAAGACGACGATGCCCGCCCACACGGCGGCGCCGAGCACGGCCAGGGCGGCGATGAGGGCGGCCGCCTTGGTGAGCGGTCCGCCGGGGAGTCTTCCGATGAACGACGTCATGACGCGGCACCTTCCTGAACGGGCAGGTCGGGAGCCTGTGTTCCGGCCCGCAGACGGGCCGGCCAGGCGGCGGACGCCTCGCGGTAGGCGGCATGCGCGGCCTTGTTGCCGTACAGCGTCTCCAGCGCGATGCGGACGGTGGTCAGCTCGTCCTCGCGCGGGGCGAGGGTGAGCGGGTCGGACAGCCGCCACAGCAGGGGCACCAGGGAGGCGACGGCATCGTGGTGCGGGCCGGGGGCGTCGCTGCCGCAGGCCGTGCACGACAGGGTGGGGCTCCCGGCCGGGGGTTCGTAGTCCTCGCGGGGGTGGGGCGCGGCGCAGATCAGATTGAGTGAGGTCAGCCATGCGGCGGGCGGGGCGACGGTGAACCGGTGGTGCAGGACGCTGACCACCTCCTCGACCCGGCCCAGGGCCAGCGTGTGGTGCAGATACGTGTCGCCGCGCGGGTCGCACAGGGAGCGCAGCCGCAGCTGGGTGTCGCGCCAGCGCTCGTGGGTGACGGTGGCGGCGAGGCGGTGCCGCAGCAGCAGATCGAGGGCACGGTCGCCGTCGAGACAGGAGCGGGTCCGGTAGTCGTCGGCCTCGCGAACCCGGACGGCCACCATCTCTTCGGAGTGGTCTTCGGGATGGGCGAAGGTCCACAGCCCGCGCCGAGTGCCCGCGTCGGCCGCGGCGGACAGCAGCACCAGGCGCTCCCGCATCACCGGATCGGGCAGCAGCTTGGCGAGGAGCGCGGGTGCGGCCTCGTCGAGGAGTTCCCCGCCGCGTATCGTGCCCACCTCCTCGACACGGCGCACGGCCGCGTCCGCCAGGATCCGGGCGCTCGCCGCCCGGCCGCCGCTGTAGCGGGCGACGACGCGGGGCAGGTGGTCGGGGTAGTCGACGGGGCTGAGCATCTCCGCGATGTGGGCCGGTTCGATGTCGGGGACGCTCAGCACCAGCGGCCGGGCCTGTGGGACGGCGTCGCCACCTACCTCGCTCAGCGGTGGGTGTCCGTGGCTCCTGCCGAGCAGTGTGGCGAGGGCTGCCGGCCGCGTCCGTGCCTTCCCCGGCGCGTCGCCGTGTCCGGCGTCGAGCAGGTCGAGGAAGACGCGTCCGACGTCGGTGTGGGCGTTGTCGAGGAGCAGAAGCGGTCGGGGCTTCTTGTTGAGCCGGCGCAGGGTGCCGTAGTTGGCGTCGATGTCGTCCAGGAGGGCGGCGACGAGGTGCTCCTCGGCGGTGCGCCTGCGGTCGTCGAGCCTGCGGAAACCGCGGACGAACTGGAAGAGCCGCTGCAGCGAGTCACCCTGGTAACCCTGGGAGCGGTGCAGCCGGCCGCCCCACCAGGCGAGCGCGCCCTTGTCCGGTTCGTTCCTCACGAGCTGCGTCCGGGCGGCGTCGAGGACGATCCCGGCGATGGTGTCGAGGCCGGGGACGGCGGAGAGCACCAGCGGGAGGTTGTCCGTGACGAGGTCGAACCAGCGGCCGAGGCTCTCCCTGCGGCGGCGTACGTCGGGGTCCTCGGCGGTGATGAACGTACGCAGATCCGCTTCCGCCCGGCGCAGGTCGGGCGGCCGCACATCGGTCTCGCCACTGTTCAGCGGGCGCCAGGCGGTGACGACGAGGAGCCCGAGCGACAGCCGGGGGAAGGCCATCGGCTTGCCGAAGTGCCGAACCTCCAGACCGAGTTTGTACGCGAGGAGATACAGCAGGTGCGTGATGCGGGAGGCGTTGGGGACGTCGTCGTCGCCGTCGGCGACACCGGGCTCGCCGAACCCCGGAGCCCCGAGGTCGACGCGCGCGAGCGGCACCCTGCCGTTGTACGCGTCATGGACGGCGCCCAGCAGGGCGGTCTTGCCGCTTCCCCGTCCGCCGACGATCCGCACGACGGGCGCGCCCTTGGGATAGGCGAAGGGGACGAGGTACCCGTCCTTGTGATGCAGCCCCACCAGCCGCGGGACGAACCCCTCCTGCAGAGCCTGCTGACCGTACAGTCTCCCGTCCATGGCGCTCGCGCCTCCCCCTGTCACTTGCGCATCAAGAGATCAACTCAGCGTGCACAGAAGGAACTTACCTGACAGGAGCCTGCTCGTCAGAGGGGTTGTGGACGATCAGTCCGCTTCGGAAGAGCCGTCGACCGCGAGGACGTCCTCGGCGTAGGGGGGCGTTCCGGCCGCGCCCTCGGCGGCGGGGCGTGGGCTTGATTCCGCTTGTTCGGTTGGCGACCGCCGCCACTGCGACCGAAGCCCCGCTGACCGTACGGGACCTGCACGTCTCCTTCCCGGGCAAGGGCTGGCGCGCCCTTCGGACGGAGGTGCTCCACCAGGTCGACCTCGACATCCGGCCCGGTGAGACCCTCGGTCTCGTCGGCGAGTCCGGCTCCGGCAAGACGACCATCGGCCGCGCGATCCTCGGCCTGGTGCCCGTCACCTCCGGCACCATCACCGACCTGCGCGACCGCGTACATCTGCCGTCCGACGCCGCGCGGCGCCTGCCACGCGAGTTCTCCGGCGGTCAGCGCCAGCGCGTCGCCATCGCCCGCGCCCTCGCCCTCCGTCCCCGCGCAGTTCACTGCGCCGGCGCTGCTCGGCGACGTCGGCGGACAGCAGCAGGGTCCGGGTGTAGGGGTGGTCGGGCGAGCGTGTGATGTGGTCGGCGTCGCCCGTCTCCACGATCCGACCGCGGTGGATCACGGCCACACGGTGGCTCATGCAGCGGACCACGGAGAGGTCGTGGGAGACGCTGGTCCCTGGCTGAGGCCCCGGGGGGGGGGGCGGGGGGGGGGGGCGGGGCGGGGGGGGGGGGGGCGGCGCGCGGGTCTAGAGCGGAGAGAGCGACTCTCGGCGGGCCCCCCCGGACGGGGGGCTGGGGTCTGGGCG
>NZ_JBHWBS010000001.1:188433-229687 GCF_042735655.1 Streptomyces sp. NPDC059567
CCCGGGCCACCGGGGGGTACAGCCCGCGCCGGTGGGTGAGTGGGGGGGCCGGGCCGCAGGGTGGCAGGGGCCCGGGACGGCCGCCGCACCGCCCCCCCGGGACAGCGGAGTCAGGACAGGTCGAACCGATCCAGGTTCATCACCTTGTCCCAGGCCGCCACGAAGTCACGGACGAGCTTCTCTCCCGCGTCGTCCGAGGCGTACACCTCCGACAGGGCCCGGAGCTGGGAGTTCGAACCGAAGACGAGGTCGACGGCGGTGGCGGTCCACTTGACCTCTCCCGTCGCGCGATTCCGGCCCTCGAACACGTTCTCCGTCGCGGTCGACGCCTTCCACTCCGTGTCCATGTCGAGCAGGTTCACGAAGAAGTCGTTGGTGAGCGTCTCGGGCCGGTCGGTGAACACGCCGTGCCGGGACTGCTTGAAGCCGGTCCCCAGGGCCCGCATCCCGCCGATCAGAACCGTCATCTCGGGAGCGGTCAGCGTCAACAGGTTGGCGCGGTCCAGCAGGAGAGTCTCCGGCGGCAGCTTCTCGCCCGCCCGGAGGTAGTTGCGGAACCCGTCCGCCCTCGGTTCGAGCACGGCGAACGTCTCCACATCGGTCTGCTCCTGAGAGGCGTCCGTACGCCCCGGGGAGAACGGGACCGTGATGGCGTGCCCGGCGTTCTTCGCGGCCTGCTCGACGGCCGCGCAGCCGCCCAGGACGATCAGGTCGGCGAGCGAGACCTTCACTCCGCCGGCCTGGGAGTCGTTGAAGGCCTGCCGGATCTGATCGAGGGTCCGCACCACCTCGGCCACCTCCGGGAGGTCGTTGACCTCCCAGTCCTTCTGTGGCGCCAGCCGGATCCGCGCGCCGTTGGCACCGCCCCGCTTGTCGGTGCCGCGGAAGCTCGCCGCGGACGCCCAAGCGGCCGTGACCAGCTGGGAGACGGACAGGTCCGAGGCGAGGATCCTCCTCTTGAGGTCGGCGGTCTCCGCGTCCCCGACCAGCTCGTGATCGACCGCGGGGACCGGGTCCTGCCACAGCTGGGGCTCGGGAATCCACGGGCCGAGATAGCGCGAGAGGGGTCCCATGTCACGGTGCAGCAGCTTGTACCACGCCTTGGCGAACGCCTCCGCCAGCCGGTCAGGGTTCTCGTGGAAGCTCTTCGAGATCGGACCGTAGACCGGGTCCAGCTTCAGCGAGAGGTCCGTCGTCAGCATCATGGGAGCGTGCCTCTTCGACGGATCATGGGCATCGGGCACCGTGCCCTGGGCCGCGGGATCCGTGGGAGTCCACTGGTGCGCGCCGGCCGGGCTCGTCGTCAGCTCCCACTCGTACCGGAACAGATTGTCCAGGTACCCGTTGTCCCACTTCGTCGGCTCCGTGGTCCACGCGCCCTCGAGACCGCTGGTGAGGGTGTCGACGCCCTTGCCGCTGCCGTACGAGTTCAGCCAGCCGATGGCCTGTTGCTCGATGGGAGCGGCCTCGGGCTCCGGACCGATGTATTCGGGATCGACCGCGCCATGGCACTTGCCGAACGTGTGGCCGCCGACGATGAGCGCGACCGTCTCCTCGTCGTTCATCGCCATACGCGCGAACGTCTCGCGAATGTCCCGGGCGGCGGCGATCGGATCCGGATTTCCGTTCGGCCCCTCAGGATTGACGTAGATCAGTCCCATCTGCACGGCTCCGAAAGGACCGGAGAGTTCCCTCTCGCCGCTGTAGCGCTCATCTCCGAGCCACGTGTCCTCGGGCCCCCAGAAGATCTCCTCGGGTTCCCAGATGTCCGGCCGCCCGAAACCGAAACCGAACGTCTTGAACCCCATGGAATCCATGGCACAGTTGCCGGCGAAAACCAGAAGATCGGCCCAGGAGATCTTCCGGCCGTACTTCTGCTTCACGGGCCAGAGCAGGCGGCGAGCCTTGTCGAGACTTGCGTTGTCCGGCCAGCTGTTGAGCGGGGCGAAACGCTGAGCGCCGGAGCCGCCACCACCCCGGCCGTCCTCGATGCGGTACGTGCCCGCGGCATGCCAGCTCATCCGGATGAAGAGCGGACCGTAGTGGCCGTAGTCGGCAGGCCACCAGTCCTGCGACGTCGTCATCACCTCCATGACGTCCCGCTTCAGCGCGTCGACATCCAGGGTCGCGAACTCCGCCGCGTAGTCGAAGTCCTCGTCCATCGGACTGGACTGCGGCGAGTGCTGGTGGAGGACCTGAAGGTCCAGCTGATTCGGCCACCAGTCCCGGTTCGTCTTGGGGCGGGTCTCCGTGGGGGCCGGGGAGGAGATTGCCGGGTTCTCGCTTTCGCTGCCGGACACGTCCGTCCTTCTTCCTGTCGCGGTGTTTCCGTCTGCCGGCCGCTCGCTCGTGACGTCGTCTGCAAATCTGGTTTCGAGCACTGCGACTCGGCGTCCGTATGGTCGCGCACCGCAGACCGCACCGCTAAGAGAACACGCAGGGCGGCACCGCGTAACAAGCGGTCGATATCCGAAGTCGTCGGGGACCTGACGCAATTGCCGACGACTCTTCCGCCCCGGAAATTGATACGAGAAAGCTGAAATCCTATGAGCGACCCGCTGGAGCGACTGCGTGGACCGTGCCCCGACCGTGCGGCCGGTGCGCGCCGCTGAGCGTGGGCGGGGCTCAGATTCCTGCGACCTTGGCGCTCGCCACCAGCTCGTACACCAGGGTGACCGTGCGCCGGCCGCCGGGCGGCAGGGCGACGTCCCAGCGGACGATGCCTTCGGCGTCGACCACGTCGGGTGCCGGGGAACAGCCCTCCTTGCGCAGGCGCACCTCCACCGCCGAGACCTCGGAGACCGGGATCCGCTCCCGGAGGACGACGACCCGCTCGCCCTGCTCCCCGGGGGCGGAGAACCGGGACAGGTGCAGCCGGACGGTGCGGGTGACCACCGTCCGCTGCGTGATCCCGGCGGAGTCGCGGGCCTCCTCGGTCTCCCGTACCACCCGGTGGTCGTCGCGGCTGCCGAAGGCGAGCTCGACCGGGGCGCCGGGGGTGGTGAAGTCCAGCGTGCCGCGGCCGCTGAACCCGCTGCCGCGGACCAGGTCCACGGGCCCGGCGAGCAGCACATGGCCGGACCGGTTGTCGAACCGCACCACCTGCGTGACCAGCGCAGACACCTCGGGCGAGCATGCGTACTCGCTGCTCGCGGGCGCGGTGAAGACGGAGAGCGGCACCCGGTGGGCGCGGCCGTCCGCAGGCACGGAGACCACGGCGGGGGACTTCAGGACCCGCGCCTCGCCGCCGTCGTCCACCCCCGGCAGACCGAGGACCGGCACCGGGCCGAGGTCCCCGATCTCCTCCTCGCGCACCTCGACGTCGACCGTGCGGCGCTCGGCGGCCGTACGGTCCTTGAGCGTCAGCCGGTCCTCGCCCAGCGACGGCGGTTCGGTGGCCAGCGCCGACCGGGCCGTCGACAACGTCAGCCGTACGTCCGACCAGTCCTCGCCCGTACGCTGCCAGACCATCGCGTCGGTCTCCAGCGTCAGCGAGTCCCCGTCGAGCACGGCCCGGTAGGCGGGCCGCCACAGCGCGCAGGGGACGAGATGGGTCAGACGCAGCCCGACCGGCCCGGCGACGGCGGCCTCCACCGTCAGCTCGACATGGCCGACCAGCTCGGCCGGCTCCTCTTCCGAGAGGTCCATGGCCCGCTGAGTCTCACCGAGTTCGGCGGCGAGTGCGGTCAGCCGGGCCTCCACGGTGCGGAGTCGCTCGCCGTGCGCGTCGCGCTCGGCGTCCACCCGGTCCAATTCGGCGGCCCAGCGCGGCCCTTCGGACTCGCCCGAGCCGGCGCCCTCGCCGATCTCCCGCAGCAGATCGGCGGCGAGGCGGCCGAGGAGATCGAGACGGGTGTACAGCCGGTCGCGGCGCTGCATCAGGGCGAAGCGCTCCTCATCGAGGGCATGCGCGCGAAGGCGCAGCGCGGAGTCCTCGTCCGGTGACGGCTCCGGCCCGCGCGGCGTCCAGCCGCGGACGATCCGTACGTCGAGCACGGTCGCGGGGTGATCGGCGGTCAGTTCGGCATGGAGCGTGCGGTCGACCGCCAGCGCGGTGACCGGCCCGAGACGCAGCCGCTGGACGCCTGCCTCCAGGTCGAGCACGGCGGAGCGCTCGACCTGGGCGCGATCCTCCAGGCAGGTGACGGCGGTGACGGGGGCCGGGATGGGCGCGGCGATCGGCTTCGAGTCCGTGGACATGGCGTGTCTCAGCTCCTGCGGTTGCCGCCGACCAGGGCTTTGCCGGCCGGGATGCGGATCTCGTAGCCACCGTCGAGGGCGGCGGTGCCACCGGCGGGCAGGTCCACCCGCCAGACGCGGGTGCCCGGGGCACGGTGCTCGGTTCCGGGGCGCTCGGCGGGTGTCGTCCAGTCCGCGCGCTCCTCGATGCGGATGTCAGGTTCGGAGGTGACCGGCACCCGCTCGCGGACCTCGACGGTGACGGGCCGCGCGAGCCCGTTGGCCAGCTCCACGTGAACGCGGTGGTCGACCACGCTGATGTTGTTGCGCAGGCCGGAGGTCGACTCGTGGACGTTCGTACGGCGGCTCACCCGGATGCCCTCGGCCGGCCCGAGCCCGACTCGGCGGACACCACCCGGGGCGAGCGTGGGCAACGCGGCGGTCAGCAGGAAGTCGTCGTCGACGGTGACCTCCACCGGGCCGGCCAGCAGAGCCTGGTCGGTGGCGTTGGAGAGCACCAGCGTCGCGTAGACGGTCGGCTCCACGGACGGCACGCAGAGGTACTCGGTGCGCAGACCGACCGGGATCTCCCCGACGGTGACGGTGTGCCAGGTGCCGTCCGACGGGACGTCGGCCCGGGCGGCGGCATCGAAGCGGTGGTCGAAGGAGCCCGCCGACGTGCGGGGCCGTACGGCATGCCCGGGCAGCGGCAGCGCGGCCACCGCTTCCGCGCGGCGGCGGTGCTCGGCCGCCCCCGCGTCGGAGTGCGATCCGGGAAACAGCCGGCCTCGGCGACCGCCGGGCTCGTCGGGGCCGCTCAGGACGAGGGCGGCGTAGTCCAGCTCGGCGCCGCTCGGCTGCGGCGGACCGGTCGGCGGCGGAGGGGGTGGCGGTGCGGCCGCGCCCGGAGCCGGCGGGGCCATGGCGGCGGGGGCCATGGGGGCCGGGGCACCCGCGAAGCCGCGGCTGCGCGGCATGCCGCCAGGCTGGGCGGGGGCCGCCGGCCGGGCGGGGGCCGGTGGCTGTCCCCCGTAGGCCGGCCGTGCGGGAGCCGGCTGGGCCTGGTCGGCAGTCGCGCCCCCGTAGGTGTCGGAGGAGGAGCCGTACGCGCTGCCCGGCACCGGGAGCCCCGAGGGCGGCCCGCCGAAGCCCTGTGGCGCGGGTGGTGGCGGTGGCGGCGGTACCGGACCGGGCCCGGAGCCGGTCCGGGGAGCCGCCGGTGCGGCGGTCGTGACAGGGCGGGGGCCGGCCGACGCGTACCCGGCGAACAGGTCGGCGAGTCCCGCCGGAGGCTCGCGCCAGCCGGAAGGCGCGGGGGCGGGCTGACGGCGTCCGATCCGGATCGAGCGGAGCTTCGGCAGGTCGGTGCGGCGCCGGAGGTCGGCGGTGGCCAGGGCGATGCGTACCCCGGTCCAGTCCTCGCCGGTGCGCTGGGCGACCGAGGCACGCAGCACCAGACGGCCGGTGCCGTCGCCCTGACGGTGGGTGAGACGGTAGGCAGGCACCCAGACGGCGCCCGGCACTCCGTACTCCAACTCGACCTCCACCTCTTCCGTGTCACCGGTGCCGTCGAGGGTCAGGACGGCGCAGACCGTGGTCTCCACATGCGGCGACGGTGCGTCGGTGGAGGCGCGGGCGAGCCTGTCCGCGGCGACGGTGAGCTCGTGCTCGGCGTGGAGCAGCGCCTGCTCCAGCTCGACGAGGCGGCTGTGCAGGGCCGTCAGCCGCTCGTCGACGAAGTCGGCCAGTTCCAGCCACGCGTCGACCGGGGTGCGGCGGTGCGGGTCCTCGGGCTCGCGGGGCGGTGGCACCGGGCGCAGACCCCGGACCTCCTCGATGAGGCTCAGTTGCCGGTCCCGGCGTCCCCGCGCCGACGCATGCGCGTCGCGCAGCTGCTCGACCTCGCGCCGCAACTCGTCGGGCGTGCCCGTGCCTGTCCCGGTGCCGAGCGGCCCGGCCTCGATCTCCACCCGGGCCTCGGTGACGCGGCCCCCGGGGGTGCCGAGGACACGCGCCCGCAGCGAGCCGTGGTCCAGCGAGCGGGGCAGTCCCGTCACCCGCACCCGGCCGTCCGGCGGCACGCTGCCCCGGGCCAGGCGGCGGCAGAGAGCGCCCTGTGCGTACACCACGACCGAATCGAGGGTCGATCCCCAGTTCCGCGCCGTTCCAGCCGTCATGCGCCCCGCCCCCGCCCCGCCGTGTCCATGCTGAGCGAAGCCTACGCCCGAGCGGTCCGCCCGTGCTGCCACACCGTGGAAACCCGCAGGTCACGGTGGTGCGAGGTGGGGCGCGCACGGGCTCCGGACCTTCCGGCGCCCGCTGTCGTCGGCTTCGGTGGTTGGGCCGCCCTCGGAGTGGGACGCTGAAGGTGCTGGTTCGTGCCGACGAGACTCGGGAGGACCGATGGGACGTGATGTCCCGGCGCTGGAGTTCACCCGTGAAGACCGTCGCCGGTTCCGGAACAAGGTGCACTCGTGCCTCGACGTGTTCGCGACGATGCTGCGGGAGTCGCGGTTCGACTTCGAGCGGCCGCAGGTCGGTCTGGAGCTCGAACTGAACCTCGTGGACGCCGCCGCCGAGCCCGCCATGCGCAGTACGGAAGTCCTGGAGGCGATCGCGGATCCCACCTGGTCGACCGAGCTGGGCCGGTTCAATCTGGAGATCAACATCGAGCCGCGGCGGCTGGTCGCGGGCGGTCCCGACTCCTGGGAGCAGGAGATCCGCGAGGCGCTCAACCACGCCGAGGCGAAGGCCGCGGCGATCGGTGCCCATCTGGTCATGATCGGCATTCTGCCGACGCTGGAGCTGAAGGACGCGGGCCCGAAGTCGTTGTCCGGGGATCCGCGGTACCACCTGCTGAACGAGCAGATCTTCGCCGCGCGGGGCGAGGACCTGCTGATCTCGGTGGACGGGGTGGAGAAGCTGCGGACCCATGCGGAGACGATCACGCCGGAGGCCGCATGCACCAGCACCCAGTTCCACCTCCAGGTCTCGCCGGACGAGTTCGCGGACTACTGGAACGCCGCGCAGGCCGTGGCGGGGGTGCAGGTCGCCCTGGCGGCGAACTCTCCGTTCCTGTTCTCCAAGGAGCTGTGGCGCGAGACGCGCATCCCGCTCTTCGAGCAGGCCACGGACACTCGGCCGGACGAGCTCAAGGTGCAGGGAGTACGGCCGCGGGTCTGGTTCGGCGAGCGGTGGATCAACTCCGTCTTCGACCTTTTCGAGGAGAACGCCCGCTACTTCCCGGCACTGCTGCCCCTGTGCGACGACGAGGACCCGGAGAAGACGCTCGCCGACGGCGGCATCCCCGGACTGTCCGAGCTCACCCTGCACAACGGGACGGTCTACCGCTGGAACCGTCCCGTCTATGCCGTGGTCGACGGCGTACCGCATCTGCGGGTGGAGAACCGGGTGCTGCCCGCGGGTCCCACAGTGGCCGACGTGCTGGCGAACGGCGCCTTCTACTACGGGCTGATCCAGGCCCTGGTCGACGAGGACCGGCCCGTGTGGTCACGGATGTCCTTCTCGGCCGCGGAGGACAACCTCCACGCCGCCGCGCGCCACGGCATCGACGCGCACGTGTACTGGCCCGGGATGGGCGAGGTTCCGGTGACCGAGCTGGTGCTGAGGCGCCTGCTGCCGCTGGCGGACCGCGGGCTCGAGCGGATGGGCATGGAGGCGGCCCGAAGGGAGCCGTTGCTCGGGGTCATCGAGCAGCGGTGCGTCAGTGGCCGTAACGGCGCGGTGTGGCAGTCCGAGATGTTCCACCACATCCACGGCATCGACCACGCGGACCGGCACCAGGCGCTGCGGCGGATGACCCTGCAGTACATCGAGTACATGCATCTGAACGCTCCGGCGCACACCTGGCCGGTCGACTGACTTCCCGGGGGCGCCCCGTCCCGGCTGCCGCTACGGCGGTTGCCCGGCGGGCTCCGTCGGCAACGCGGTCGCCCGCTGACGCTATCCGCGTACGGCGGTGAGGTGGTACGTCGTGTCGATCCAGAAGCCGCCGGTCGTGCTGCCCTTGATCTCCAGGACGTACTGTCCCGGTGTCAGGGGAGCGATGCCCGCCCATATCCCCCACGCGAGATGCATCCGCAGCCCCACCCGGAACAGCGGCGCGGTGAACTCCCGCAACGGAAGCGGTACTCCGTTGAGGAACGCCTTCGCCTCCGCCACGTCCATGGTCAGCGGCTTCCGCGAGTGGTGCTTCGTGTGCTGGATGTTGAGCACGGGAAAGAAGACGGGGCGGTCGGAGGGCACCTCGCACGTGCGCACCACGCGGCCACCGTAGGTGCCGGCCAGGAACCACAGATCCTCCGGCTGCTGCCAGCCCGCGTGTCGACCGGTCCTGTCGGCGACCGGGCTGACGTCGTCGGGCGCCGACAGCGCCCATTGCCACCAGCGTGCCGCCAGCACGCCGCCCTGCGTGTCGCTGATGTCCCAGGAACCGCTGTTCCGAGTCGTGTCGCTCATGCCCCACCCCTTCCCGGGGCGCGCCCCCGGCTGTCGATCAGGCGAACCCTATCGACGCCGCCGCCTCCCCTCGTGGGGGTGTCACCGACTGCCGGTGAAGTCCCACGCTTCGATGTCCCGGTAGCGGATCGGACCCGGGCCGCGGCCGAAGTTGCTGCCGACCAGGTGCAGGCGTTCGGCGGGCCAGGGGCGGCCGGTGAAGCCGGCGAGTCCGGCGGCGACCTGCCCCACTCCGGCGGGATCGTCGCGGCGGGATCGCGCCAGCGTCAGATGGGGGCGCAGAGGCCGGTCCTCGAAGGGGATTCCGCAGTCCTTGACGACGGCGCGGACGTCGGCGGCGAGCAGGTGCAGCCCTTCGAGATCCCCGTCGATCCCGCTCCACAGCACCCGCTCGTCGAAGCATCCGGCCCCGCGCAGTGCCAGGCGCAGAGGCCGCCGCCTCCCCGCGAGGCGGGCAAGCGGCTCCCGCAGGAGCGGAATGGTGGTGGTGGGCACCTCTCCGAGGAACGCGAGGGTGATGTGCCAGTCCTCGATGCGGTTCCACCGCATGGTCGGGTACGCGTCGTAGGCGGGTCGCAGCGCCTGGGCCAGTTCTTCCTTCGCTTCGTCGGGCGGCGCGAGCGCTATGAACACGCGGACGGTCGAGGCCTGGATCTTTTCGTTCACAGAGACTTCGTACACCACCCCCGCCGTTGCGTGGCGCCCGAGGGCCGGTCGCCCGTCGCCTCGCGTGACGACTTCACGACAGTGAGTGAGAGGTTCCGGATATCGGGGGCTTGCGTGGGCAGATTCCCGGGGGACACACGCACCGTCGCACACCAGGGAGCCCGCCCATGTCGACACCGCCTCCGGCCGCCGAGCCGGTCTTCACCGCCGACTTCGCCTCGCCGGAGCAATGGACGGCGGGCCGCTCCTGGGCCTATCCCGACGGCGGCCCCGTCAACCCGCGGGACAACAAGCTGGACCACCTGGTGGCGGACCCCGCCTACGGCCGCTCGGGCGTCTTCCGGGCGACCCGGCGCCGCGACGGCCTGTGGGACGCGGGCCTCCTGACGACGGAGGGAAGCCCCGAGGGCTTCGAGGTCCGTGCCGGTGACGTCCTGGAGGCGCGGGTACGGCTCCCGGAGGGGAACGGCGCCTGGCCGGCGATCTGGACCTGGCGGGACGGCGGCCAGGAGATCGACGTCTTCGAGTACCACCCGGACAACCCGGATCTCCTGGAGCTGTCGAACCGTGTCCGCGGCGGATACCTCTACCACCGCGACCCCGGCATCCGGCCCGGTGGCTGGGTGCGGCTGCGCACCGAGTTCGGTGCCCGCTCCGTGGTGTGGTGGGTCGACGGTGCCGAGGTCTTCTCGGACGGACGGGGCGTCGGCCCGTCCTGGCACGCCTACTTGATCGTCAACCTCTCCGTCTGCGCCGGCCGCTACCACCCCGCGCCCGACTCCGATGCGACGGAACTGTCCTACGAGGTGCGGGACTTGTGCGTCTACCGATCGGCGTCGTGAGAGGAGACCCGAAGGGCGGCAACTCCCCTTGGTGTTCAAGGTGAACGGGGAGACCTGCGCGACGGCCCCGGGAACCCCGCGGAGTGAGACGACGCACAGGTCCCGGCTACAGTGCCGGACATGGGGGTCGACACGGATGTGGCGGTCGTGGGGGCGGGGCCGGTCGGGCTGAGCGCTGCGCTGTTGCTGGCGCGGGCGGGGCTCGGGGTGGTGGTGCTCGAACGCCGTCCCGGACCGGTCACCGAGTCCCGCGCGACGGACCTGCATGCGCGGACCCTGGAGGCCCTGACCCCGAGCGGTGTGGCCGACGCGCTGCATCCGCTGGGCCGGCGTGTGGACACGGTGGACATGTGGGCGCGGGGGCGCAGGCTCGGCGGCTTCGACCTGTCACGGCTGCCGTCCCCGTACCCGTACATCCTGACCGTTCCGCAGTGTGCGACGGAGGGTCTGCTCGCCGCTGAGGCCGAGCGCGCGGGTGTCCGTGTGCACCGCTCGGTGCCCGTCCGGTCGATCGACGAGGACGCCGACGGTGTGACCGTGCGGTCGGACGCCCTGGACCCGCTGCGCGCCCGCTGGGTGGTGGCGGCCGACGGAGCGTCGAGCACACTGCGCGCCCTCGCCGGTACGGCGTTTCGCGGCCGGACCTATGCGGGCCTGTGGCAGCTCGCCGACCTGCGGGTCGAGGATCCCTCGCTCGACCCGACGCGCGTCCACATGGTCGGCGGGCCGCGCGGCCTTCTCGTGGTGCTTCCGATGCATCTCGACGGGTGGGCCCGCGTGGTGCTGCACCTGCCGCACGGCCTCGCTCGGGGAGGCGCGGACGGCCCGGCGGGGCTCGCCGCCGAGGCGGCGGCCCGCGGATGGACGGCGACCGTCCGCGAATGCCGCTGGACGAGCACGTTCCGCACGCAACGGCGCCTCGCCGCGCACCATGCGAACCGGAGGGTGGTGCTGATCGGCGACGCCGCGCATGTGTGCAGCCCGATCGGCGGGCAGGGACTCAACCTCGGCCTGCGGGACGCCGTCTCCCTCGCCGCCGTCCTGCCCGACGCGACCGCCCACGGCGGCCGCCCGGCGGCCGACGCGCTCACGGCCTGGCACCGCGCCCGCCGCGCCGACGCCCTGCGCGTGCTCGCCCGTACCGACCTCGCCACGCGCGCGTGGACCCTGCGAGCGGCCCCCGCCCGAGCCGTCCGGGACACGGCCCTGCGCGGCGTCCTCACCACGCCCGCCGGCCGGCGGCTGCTCGCCGAGGCCGTCGCGGGCCCGCGACGGCCCCGATCCCCCGCCTGAACCGCTTGCGCACCCCAGGACGCTGCCCGGATCGCCTCCCTGGTCCCCGAATCGGCGGCCACCACCGGGCGACCGGTCGCGGCACGTGACTCTCAGGCGGAGCGCGGAGAGGCCGGCGGCCCCCGAAGGGACCGCCGGCCAGGGTGCCGAGGGGAGGACCTGCGGAGTCCGCCGACTCCGCCGATCCGCCCGCTTCCGAACTAGAAGACGCTCACGCCGTACGCGCTCAGGGCCTCCGTCACCGGCTGGAAGAACGTGGTGCCGCCGCTGGAGCAGTTGCCGCTGCCGCCGGAGGTGAGGCCGAGCGCGGTGGTGCCGGAGAAGAGCGCGCCGCCGCTGTCACCCGGCTCGGCGCAGACGTTGGTCTGGATCAGACCGTAGACGATGTCGCCACCGCCGTAGTTGACGGTCGCGTTGAGACCGGTGACCGTCCCGCTGTGCAGACCGGTGGTGCTGCCGCTGCGCTGCACCGACTGGCCGACGGAGGCGTTGGCCGCGCCGGTGATGTCGCGGTAGCTGCCGTTGTACAGGTAGACCCGGCCGTCCGCCGCCGAGGCGTTGGAGTGGCGGATGATGCCGTAGTCGTTGGTCGGGAAGCTCGTGCCGGCGCGGGTGCCGAGCACCGTGGTGTTGGCGGAGTTGGTGTACCAGGTGCTGCCGATGTTGGTGCAGTGACCGGCGGTGAGGGCGTAGTAGGTCGAGCCGCTGCGGACGTTGAAGCCGAGCGAGCAGCGCCCGCCGCCGGCGTAGATGGCCTGACCGCCGGCGATGAGCTTGTTGAACGTGCCGGGAGTCCGCTTGATCTCCAGGGCGTCGGCGCGGTCACCGGCGGCCTTCTTGATCTTGGCGATCTCGGCGGCGGAGACGGTGGAGTCGGCGGTGAGGACGATCTTCCCGGTCGCCTGGTCGGTGTACCACGCGGTGCCGGGCACGTCGGCTCCGCGTACGGCCTGGTCGGCGACGGCGAGTTGGGCGGTGGTGGCCCGGGCGTCCTCGGTGGTGGCCGCGGACGAGGTGGGGACGGCAAGCGCTGAGGCGGCGAGCAGCGCGGTGGCCACGGCGACGAGCCGTGCGCCCTTCGCGACGCCGCCGAGGGGGGACAGGCGCTTGAGGTTCACAGATTCCTCCGGTGGGGGAGTGGGGGGAATCGCTGGGTGGGCGATCCCTTGAGCCGGGCAGACGGGTCCGGACCGAGGGGTGCTCCGGCATGGACCTGTCAAGCTCGACAGGAGGAATCCTCGAATCCGGGCGGCCTCGGCGGCAAGAACGCCTTTCGGCCGATCTACGCGCGTCCATGTGGTCCAAAGTTCCATCGGTGCCGTATGTGCCTGGATCGCTTGCCGTGGCGGGTGGGGCGGGGACGGGTCGTGCAAACACTTGCCGCAGTTTGCTGACGTTCTTTCAGGGAGTCGTGGCGGGAGCTTGGTTGGTGGTGTCGAGTCTCTGCGGGGAAGCGGAAGGAGAGATACCGTTTTGCCAGCTCAGCCACCGCGGCGCCCGCGATCCCGCGCCCCGGGCGCCGTCGTCGCCGGCGCGCGAGCCGGCCGAGCCCCTGCCGTTCGCCGGAGCGGTAGCGGGCGCACAGATCCGGCCGCGACCTCCGTTCGGACCGGGGGTGCGAGAGGGCCGGGCCGTGGCGGAGGGGAGGGCGTCCACGGGCCTGTGGTACAGGTGTGGACGCCCCTCAATGCCGTAATCGTTCCCCTCCGTCCGGGCCCGCCGGGTGTCCGGTTCCCGTCGCAGCCCAGGGCCGGGCGAGTCGGCGCCGCCCCTAGAGTGACGCGTACACCGCCTCGACCAGTGCCATCTTGCGAGGGTCGTCGGCGATGTTGGGGCCCATGCGGTTCATCACGTACCCCAGGGAGACCCCCGCCTCCGGGTCCGCGAGGCCGCAGGAGCCACCGAAGCCGTCGTGGCCGAAGGCTCGGGGATTGGGGCCGTAGGAGCCGTTGGGGCCGCTGAGCCAGAGTCCGAGGGCGCACTCCGTGTCGTGAGCGAACCCCGCGCCGAGGACCAGGTCCCGGCAGGATCCCTGGCCCTCGCGCGCCCGTTCGGCGGCCTGTTCGGACAGGATCCGGCGCTCGCCGGAGCGGCCGCGCCCGGCGAAGACGCCGTACAGCTCGGCGACCGCCCGGGCCGTTCCATGGCCGTTGGCCGCGGGCAGCTCGGCGGCGCGCCACTCGGGGCTGTTGGCCTGGGCGGCACCGACGAGCGGATTGGCCAGGGCGGCTTGCGCGGCAGGCTCCAACTGGGCGAAGAGAGCGGCCTGTTCACTCGCGGATGACGTTCGGGGGTGTACCAGCTCGGCCACCCGGACCGCCTCCTTCTCCGGGAGGCCGATGGTGAAGTCGATGCCGAGCGGTCCGGTGATCTCCTCGCGGAGGAAGTCGCCGGTGAGGCGACCGGTGATGCGCCGGATCACCTCGCCGACCAGGAAGCCGTACGTCATCGCGTGGTAGCCGGAGCGGGTGCCGGGCTCCCACCACGGCTCCGTCGCCGCGAGCCGGGCGGTCGTCACCTCCCAGTCGTAGAACTCGTCGAGCGTGAGCGGCTCGCGCAGACCGGACAGCCCCGCGCGGTGGGAGAGGAGATGGCGGACGGGCAGTGTCTCCTTGCCGGCGGCGCCGAACTCGGGCCAGTAGGAAGCGACCGGCGCGTCCAGGTCGAGCAGTCCGCGGTCCACCAGCAGATGAGCGCAGAGCGCGGTGACGCCCTTGGTCGTGGACCAGACGTTGACCACGGTGTCGTGATCCCAGCGCCGCGTACGGGCTCCGTCCGCCCAGCCGCCCCACAGGTCGACCACGGTCTCGCCATGGACCTGGACCGTCACCGCGGCCCCGAGTTCGTCCCTCGTGCGGAAGTTGGCCTCGAAGGCCTCCCGTACGGCGGTGAAACGAGGGTCGCAGTGTCCTTCGATCGACGGCGTGGGCGCAGACGCGGGTGCGGGCTCGGGCGAACGGGCCGGCTCGGGTTCGGGCATGACGTCCTCCAGGTGCGCTCGACGGTCGCGAGCAACATACCGACTGGTCGGATCGGGGGGAAGGTGGTGCGCACCGGGCTTGCGGAGGCAGGGCTGTTCGTCCGGTCGGTCCATCCGCGTTGCCGAGGCGGGCACCGGCGGGTTCCGTGGACACGAGCAGTGGCACCGAAGGCCCGGAGACGCGGGAGAATCGAGGTCCTCTTGCCCGGTTACCCTCCGATCGCCGATCACGGGCTGATCGGTGACCTGCAGAGCGCCGCCCTGATCTCCGCCGAGGGCGCCGTGGACTGGTTCTGCGCGCCCCGCTTCGACTCGCCGAGCATCTTCGCCTCCCTGCTCGACCAGGAGCGCGGCGGCCACTTCACCATCACCCCCACCCACGAGGACGTGACCGTCCGCCAGCTCTACCTGCCCGACACGGCCATCCTGATCACCCGGTTCCTCACCGCGGAGGGAGTGGGCGAGGTGGTCGACTTCATGCCGGTGGACGACCGGCCGGACGTCCCCACTGACCGGCACCGCCTGGTGCGGGCCATGCGGGTGGTGCGCGGGACCCTCACCTTCGACGTGCAGTGCCGGCCCCGCTTCGACTACGGACGCGCCCCGCACACCCTCACACGCGACGGCAACGCCGCCACCTTCCACGGCCCCGACCTCGACGTACACCTGCGGAGCACCGTCCCCCTGGACGCCGACGGCCAGGACGTCCACACCACCGTCACCCTCCAGCAGGGCCAGCGGGCCGGAATCCTCCTGGAGACCTCCGCACCGGGAGCCGTCCCCGCGCCGGTCACCGAACCGGAGATGCAGGCGGTCATGGAGGAGACCCGCGTCTTCTGGCAGCAGTGGATCAACCGCTGCCGCTACCGGGGCCGCTGGCAACAGATGGTCAACCGCTCGGCCATCACCCTCAAGCTGCTCATCTACGCCCCGTCCGGCGCGCCGGTCGCCGCCGCCACCATGGGGCTGCCCGAGCAGATCGGCGGCGAACGGAACTGGGACTACCGCTACACCTGGATCCGCGACGCGTCCCTCTCGATGCGCGTCCTGCTCGACCTCGGCTACTTCGAGGAGGCGGACGCCTTCCGCCGCTGGCTCGGCGCACGCTTCCGCATGCCGCGCGCGACCGGCAGTGAGCCGATGCAGACCATGTACCGCATCGACGGCGATCCCGACCTGCCCGAGGAGATCCTGGGGCACCTGTCCGGCTACCGTGATTCCTCCCCCGTCCGGGCGGGGAACGGGGCGGTCGACCAGCTGCAGCTCGACATCTACGGCGAGTTCGCCTACGCCATGACCCACTCGGCGGACCTGGCCGAAGTGGCCGGCTACGAAGCCTGGAAGGGGTTCTCCGCGCTCCTCGACTGGCTCGCCGACAGCTGGGACCGACCCGACGAGGGCATCTGGGAGACCCGCGGCGGCCGCCAGCACTTCACGTACAGCCGGATGATGTGCTGGGTCGCCCTCGACCGCGGCATTCGGCTCGCCAACCAGTACGCCCGCCCCGCCGACCTCTCCCGCTGGATCGAGCAGCGCGACGCCATCCTCGACCAGGTGATGGAACGGGGCTGGAACCCCCGGCTCAAAGCATTCGTCCAGCACTACGACAGCGAGGTGCTCGACGCGTCGCTGCTGCTCATGCCGGTGGTCGGCTTCATCTCCCCGAAGGCGCCCTCGTGGCTCTCCACCCTGGACGCCATGGACCGCGAACTCGTCACGGACAGCCTCGTCTACCGCTACAACCCCGAGGCGTCCCCCGACGGTCTACGCGGCTCCGAGGGCACCTTCTCACTCTGCAGCTTCCTCTACGTCGAGGCCCTGGCCCGGGCGGGCCGTCTCGACCAGGCCCGCTTCGCGATGGACAAGATGCTGACGTACGCCAACCACGTCGGGCTCTTCGCCGAAGAGATCGGCCCGACGGGCGAACAACTCGGCAACTTCCCCCAGGCGTTCACCCACCTCGCCCTCATCACCGCGGCCCTGGCCCTCGACGAGGAACTCGACAAGGCCGCCGAACGCCGCTGACCCGGAGCGCAAGCCGCCCGGCTGATCGGCGCCGACCCGCTGGCCGGACTGTCCGAGGGCTCCGATCTCCTGCGCGATCCGGACCGCACGGCCAGCCGGCTCGCGATGCTCCGCCGCGTGGACGCGGCCCGGTCGGCGCCCCGCGTGTCTCCGCGCCGGCCGGGTGAGCCGCGTCTCACCCGGGCGGTCGCGCTTGCCTATGCAACGAGTTGCATAGAAGGATTCCGGGTGTGGCGATCGAACACGCGATTCTTGTGTCCCTGCTGGAGAAGCCCGGGTCCGGCTACGAGCTGGCCCGGCGCTTCGAGCGGTCCATCGGGTACTTCTGGACCGCCAGTCATCAGCAGATCTACCGCGTGCTCAAGCGGATGGAGAACGACGGCTGGGTCGACGTCCGGGACGTGCCGCAGCAGGGCCGTCCGGACAAGAAGGAGTACACCGTCGCGGACCTGGGACAGGCCGTGCTGTCCAGCTGGCTCCACGAGCCCATCGAGCCCGAGAGCATCCGGCACGACCTCGCCGTGAAGATCCGGGGCGCGGCCTTCGACGACCCGGCCGCGCTGATCCACGAAGTCGAGCGGCACCGGCGTGCGCACACCGAGCGCCTCGCCCACTACCTCGCCGGCGAGGAACGCGACTTCCCGGATACGGACACCGAGGCGGACACCGAGGCGCCCGCCGCTCCCGGCCCGCTCGACGCCGGCCGGGAGCTCCAGCACGTCGTGCTGCGCGGCGGCATCGCGTACGAGCGGATGACGCTCGCCTGGCTCGACGACGTCCTCACCACCCTCCACCGGCTCGCTGCCGAGCGCTGAACCCCCGCTCCGCCACGACCACCGCGCCCTCACGACCACCGACCACCGCACCCCCATCGGACCGAAAGACGGAGCTCATGGCCGACTCGCTGCTGTTCAACCCGCACACCTACGACCCGGCACACTTCGATCCCGAGACCCGCCGACTGCTGCGCGCCACGGTCGACTGGTTCGAGGAGCGCGGCAAGCGCCGGCTGATCGAGGACTACCGCACCCGTGCCTGGCTGGGGGACTTCCTCGCCTTCTCCGCCAAGGAAGGGCTGTTCGAGACCTTCCTGACGCCCTCCGCAGACGCCGCCGAGGGGCAGCGGGACAAGCGCTGGGACACCGCCCGCATCGCGGCCCTGAACGAGATCCTCGGCTTCTACGGGCTCGACTACTGGTACGCCTGGCAGGTCACCATCCTCGGCCTCGGCCCGGTCTGGCAGAGCGACAACGCCGCCGCCCGCGCCCGCGCCGCGGAACTCCTCTCCCAGGGCGAGGTGTTCGCCTTCGGCCTCTCCGAGAAGACCCACGGCGCCGACATCTACTCCACCGACATGCTGCTGGAGCCCGATGCCGCGGGCGGCTTCCGGGCCACCGGATCGAAGTACTACATCGGCAACGGCAACGCGGCCGGACTCGTCTCCGTCTTCGGCCGCCGCACGGACGTCGAAGGCCCCGACGGGTACGTCTTCTTCGCCGCCGACAGCCGTCACCCGGCGTACCACCTGGTCAAGAACGTCGTCGACTCGTCGAAGTACGTCAGCGAGTTCCGCCTGGAGGACTACCCCGTAGCCCCCGAGGACGTCCTGCACACCGGCCGCGCCGCCTTCGACGCCGCGCTCAACACCGTCAACGTGGGCAAGTTCAACCTGTGCACGGCCTCCATCGGCATCTGCGAGCACGCGATGTACGAGGCCGTCACCCACGCCCACAACCGCATCCTCTACGGCCGCCCCGTCACCGCCTTCCCGCACGTGCGCCGCGAGCTGACCGACGCGTACGTCCGCCTGGTCGGCATGAAGCTGTTCAGCGACCGCGCCGTCGACTACTTCCGCACCGCCGGTCCCGACGACCGCCGCTACCTCCTCTTCAACCCGATGACGAAGATGAAGGTGACCACGGAGGGCGAGAAGGTCATCGACCTGATGTGGGACGTCATCGCCGCCAAGGGCTTCGAGAAGGACAACTACTTCGCCCAGGCCGCCATCGAGATCCGGGGCCTGCCGAAGCTTGAAGGCACCGTCCACGTCAACCTGGCGCTGATCCTGAAGTTCATGCGGAACCACCTGCTCGACCCGGCCGCGTACGAGCCCGTACCGACCCGCCTGGACGAGGCCGACGACACCTTCCTCTTCCAGCAGGGACCGGCCCGCGGCCTGGGATCCGTACGCTTCCACGACTGGCGCACCGCCTACGACGCGTACGCCGGAGTGGCGAACGTGGCCCGCTTCCGCGAGCAGGCCGACGCGCTGTGCGAGTTCGTCCTCACCGCCGCGCCCGACGAGGAGCAGAGCCGCGACCTCGACCTCCTCCTCGCCGTCGGCCAGCTGTTCGCGCTCGTGGTCCACGGCCAGCTGGTCCTGGAGCAGGCGCGCCTGACGGACCTCGACGAGGACGTCCTCGACGAGCTGTTCGCCGTCCTCGTGCGGGACTTCTCCGCCCACGCCGTCGAGCTGCACGGCAAGGACTCCGCCACCGAGCAGCAGCAGCTCTGGGCGCTGGGAGCCGTTCGGCGCCCCGTCGTCGACGAGGCCCGCTCGGGCCGGGTCTGGCAGCGCGTCGAGGCGCTCTCGGGCACGTACGAGATGGCGCCGTAGATCACCCTCGCCACTCGCTCAGCAGACGGTCCCGTCCGGGACCGCCTGCTGAGCGATGAGGTAGTCGTCGACGTGGCGCGTGGCGCGTGGCGCGTGGCGCAGGCGTTGCCGCGGCCGCTCCGCGGTCGTGGGCCAGTCCTTGCTGGTGAGTGCCGTGGTCACCTCGGAGGTGCCGTAGCGGCCTGCGGCCTTGTCGGCGGGTCCGAGGGCCTGCCAGTACGCCTGCGGATCGCGCGGGTGCGGGACGTCCGCACACCCTGGTTCCCGTCCGTCAGGAACGGTCGAGCACCGCTGCTCCCGCGTACCGCGCCGATGCGCCCAACTCCTCTTCGATCCTGATGAGTCGGTTGTACTTCGCCGTACGGTCCGACCGGGAAAGCGAGCCGGTCTTGATCTGGCCGCAGCCCGTCGCCACCGCCAGGTCCGCGATGGTGGTGTCCTCCGTCTCGCCGGAACGGTGCGACATGACGACGGTCCAGCCCGCGTGGTGCGCGGTGGCGACCGTGGCGAGGGCTTCGGTCAGGGTGCCGATCTGGTTGACCTTGACCAGGACCGAATTGCCGACCCCGGTGCGGATGCCCTCGCGCAGCAGACCCTCGTTGGTGCAGAACACGTCGTCGCCGGTGAGCTGGCAGCGGTCGCCGACGCGGGCGGTGAGCTCCCGCCAGCCGTCCAGGTCGTCCTCGGCCATCGGGTCCTCGACGGAGACGATCGGGTACGCGTCGATCAGCTTGGCCAGGTAGTCGGCGTGTTCGGTGGGCGTACGGCGCACACCCTCGCCCACGTACACATACGTGCCGTCCCGGAAGAACTCCGACGAGGCCGGGTCCATGACCAGGCCGATGTCCGCGCCGGGCCGGTAGCCGGTGCGCTCGATGGCCGTCATGACGAAATCGAGCGCCTCCTCGGCGGTGCGGAGTGCGGGCGCGAAGCCGCCCTCGTCGCCGACGCCCGTGGAGTGCCCGGCAGACAGCAGATCGCGACGGAGCGTATGGAAGACCTCGGAGCCCATCCGGACGGCTTCCGCGAAGGTCTCCGCACCGATCGGAGCGATCATGAACTCCTGGAAGTCCAGCGGGTTGTCGGCGTGGGCGCCGCCGTTGACGATGTTCATCATCGGCAGCGGGAGGAGGCGGGAGTCGGCGCCGCCGAGGTAGCGGTAGAGCGGCTGACGGTGGGCCGCAGCGGCGGCCTTCGCGGCGGCGAGGGAGACGCCGAGGAGCGCGTTGGCGCCGAGCCGGGACTTGTCGGCCGTGCCGTCGAGCGCGACGAGCGCGGCATCGAGCCCCGCCTGATCGCCGGCGTCGCGCCCGACGACCGCTGACGCGATGTCGTCGTTGACGTGGGCGACCGCACGGTCGACGCCCTTGCCGTGTCAGCGCCCGGGGTCCCCGTCGCGCAGCTCGACGGCTTCCCGTGCGCCGGTGGAGGCGCCGGAGGGGACGGCGGCACGGCCGAGGGATCCGTCGGCGAGGAGGACATCGGCCTCGACGGTGGGGTTGCCCCGGCTGTCGAGGACCCTGCGGGCGGTGACGGACTGGATGACGGTGGACTCGACTGCCGTGGAAACCATGGGAGGTCCTTCGCGTTGACGCACGCCGCGGCCCTGCTGCGACAGCGATGGCGCGTGCCGCGACGCCGGTGACTCTACAGCAATGCTGTTCAGTTTCGCTGTTCAGTTGTGCTGTTCAGTTGTGCTGTTCAGTTTGGCTGTGCAGATAGGGCACACAGCTGCGCTGGTCATCACCGGTTAAAGTGCCCTATGCCCACCCCGGAACCCGCCGCCGTCGCCACCGAACTTCGTACCGCGATGGGCAAGCTCACGCGGCGCGTGAAGCACGAGGACCGGATTCCGCTCGGCCACGCCTCCGTGCTCGGCACCCTGGATCGCGACGGGGCGATGACCACCAGCGATCTGGCGGCGGACCAGCGCGTCCGGCCCCAGTCCATGGCCCGCTCGGTCGGGCTGCTCATGGAGCAGGGGCTCGTCGTCCGCCGGGCGCATCCCACGGACGGCCGCAAGTCCCTGGTGGAGCTCTCCCCCGCGGGACGGGCCGCTCTCGAGGCGGAGCGCGGCCGCAGGGCGGGCTGGCTCGCCCAGGCCATCGAGCTCGAACTCACCGGCGAGGAGCGCGAAGTGCTGGCGCGCAGCGCCGCCCTGATGGAGCGACTCGCCGCGCGCTAGGGCGCGCACGGGCCGCGGGGTGCGGGGATACCGCGTACGTATGCGCCACGGGCGCTCGGGCCTCAGCGCATGAACAGGCCACCGCGCCGCAAGGGCCGCGCCGCCGCCCTCTATGCTGGCCGTCCATGGCAATAAGCGCCGCGCTGTGGTCCTTCGCTCTGGTCGTCGGACTCCTGACGCTCACCCCCGGCCTCGACACGGCCCTCGTCCTGCGTACCGCGGCCCTCGGCCGACGCACCCGTTCCTGGGGGGTCGTGCTGGGCATCCAGACAGGCACCCTCATCTGGGGCACGCTGACCTCGCTCGGGGTGACCGCGCTGCTGACCGCCTCCCACCTCGCCTACGAGATCCTCCGCTGGGCCGGCGCCGCGTACCTGCTGTGGATGGCCGGCCGCATGATCGTCGACACCTTCCGCGGCCGGCGCGCGGAGATCGATCCGGAGCGGCAGCTCGCGGGGGTCGACACGCTGTCCGGCGGCTGGCGTCAGGGGACCGTGACCAACCTTCTCAACCCCAAGGTGGGCGTCTTCTACGTCGCCGTCCTGCCCCAGTTCATCCCCGAAGGCGCCCCTCACTTCACGATGGGGCTACTGCTGACGGCCGTCCACGTCACGCTCGGCATGATCTGGTCGACCGTTCTGATCGCCTCCGCGTCCGCCCTCGGCACCTGGCTGCGCAAGCCGCGCGCCCGCAGGATCCTCGACCGGGTGACGGGCACGGTCATCGCGGCCTTCGCCGTGCGCCTGGCCCTCACCGACTGACGACGGATCCACCGGAAGTGCCGGGCGGACGAAGGGCGTTGTCGGTGCCGCGCTCTAGGCTGAGCGCATGACTGATGGAGAGGCGAAGACCGAGCGGATCAGGCCGCAGCAGTTCCATGAGACTGCGGGCCTGGAGGACTGGCGCGTGCTGGGCGAGGGTGCGTGCGCGTACTTCCGCACCGGATCACTCGCGGAAGGTGCGGAGCTCGCACGGGCGATCAGCGAGCTGCCTGGTGTCGGGGAGGGACACCCCGACGTCGACCTGAGGTTCCAGGGCGTGACGGTGCGGCTGATCACGATCGCGGGCGACTACTACGGGCTGACCGAGGGCGATGTCGAGCTGGCGCGGCAGATCTCCGGGGTGGCTCGCACCCTGCGCATACCCGCCGACCCGTCCGCCGTGCAGACCGTGCAGGTCACCGTCGACGCACTCGCCGGACCGGAGGTCGTGGCCTTCTGGCGGGCCCTGCTCGGATACGAGGACCGTGCGAACAGCCCTGAGGACCTGATCGACCCGCGACGCCGCGGGGCGCCGTTCTACTTCCAGCGGATGGACGCGCCTCGCCCGCAGCGCAACCGCGTTCACGTCGACGTCTGGGTGCCGTACGACCTGGCCGAGAAGCGGATAGCCGCGGCGATCGCCGCCGGCGGCCGACTGGTGACCGACGCCCACGCGCCGTCGCACTGGGTGCTGGCCGACCCCGAGGGCAACGAAGCCTGTGTCGGCGCGGCGGGCTGGACGGGACGGACACGTCCTACGCCGTAATCGGCTCCCAGCGGCGGATAGTGGAGGCGTGGACGTCGAGCAGGTCATCGAGGAGTTGTACGGGCTGCGGCCCGAGGAGTTCACCGCCGCCCGTGACGCGTACGTCGCCGAGGCCCGCAAGGAGGGGGACACGGACGCCGTGAAGGCGGTCTCGGGTCTGCGGCGCCCGACGACGGCGGCGTGGGTGTCGAATCTCTTCGTACGGGAACGGCGGTCGGACGTCGATCGACTGCTCGCGCTCGGCGAGACCCTCCGGGAGGCCCACCGCACGCTCGACCCGGCGAAGATGCGGGAAGCGAGCGGGCAGCGGCACAAGGTCGTCGCCGCGCTCGCCCGCGAGGCGGCCGGGCCGGCGCGCGACGCCGGACAGCCGGTCAGCGACGCGGTCCTCCACGACGTCGAACAGATCTTCCACGCCGTCCTCGCCAGCTCCGACATCGCCGAGCAGTGGGCGACGGGCAGGCTCGTCAAGGCACCCGCGGTCCCGGTCGGCTTCGGCGAGGTGGTTCCCGAGGTCGCCGTTCCCCGGTCGGAGTCCGCCAAGCCCTCAAAGCCCGCGAAGTCCCCGAAGCCCGCGGCGAAGCATGCGAGCACAGCGGAGGCGGAGCGCCGCGAGCGGGCTCGTACGGAGGCCGAGGCGGCCGCCGCGGAGGCCCGCGCCCGCGACGAAGCACTCCACGCGGCCGAGGAAGAGCGAAGCTCCGCGCAGGCCGAGGTTGTCGCGGCGGACGAGAGCGTCACCGAGCTGGAGCGGCAGCTGAAGGAGGCCGAGCAGGCGAAACGCGCCGCGCGGGACGCGGCGGCCGAGGCCGAGAAGGCCGCGAAGGAGGCCGGCCGCGCGGCACGGGACGCCCACCGTGCCGCCGACCGGGCGAGAAGCAAGCTGGAGCGGTCGGCTGATTGACGACCCATCAGGGTCGCCGACGGCGCCGGCTCGGGAGCGGGACAGGCCGTCAAGGCCGTCACCGGCGGCACGGTCCCGCGCCGTCGGACGCCGAATCATCCGAACGCAAGGCCGTACGGGGCGCCTACCCCGACGTCTGAGGCCCGCCTACGAGCCCCAGGCGCCGCGCGTCCCGCTCCGGCCGGATCGCCGCGAGGGCGAAGGCGCCTGCCATGAGCATCACCGCACCGGCAGTGAGGAAGGCGGTGGTGTAGCCGGCGGACGGGGTGTCGGCCGCGTCGATGAGATGGCCGGTCAGGAACGGCGCCACGAGTCCCGGCAGGGTGCCGACGCCGGCGACGATGCCGAAGACGGCTCCGCGCTGGGCAGGGGGGACGACCTCGGCGGTCGTCATGTAGTGGAGGGGGATGGCGATCGCGGTGCCGCCGAAGGCAAGCGCGATCAGTACGAGCCGCGGACCGGACACGTCGACGAACGGGAACGCCGCCATCGCGCACCCCGCCCCGCACACGGCGATGCTCTGCACCGCACCGCCGGACCAACGGCTGGTCACCCCCCGGGACTTCAACGCGTCCACGAACGGGGAGACCGCCAGAAGCAGCATCAGCCCGAAGCCGGAGATGACACTGATGGTGGTCGCGGCGGCTTCCGCCGACATGTCCAACTGCGTCCTGAAGTAGGCGGGCAGCCAGGCATGGCTGAGGGACAGCGCCCACGCCGCGCCGAAGGCACTGGAGACGCTGCCGAGCACGGTGCCCGTCAGCAGGATCCTGCGGTAGGGCAGTCCGGGCCCACTGGATTCGGTGGCCATGCGCTTGTGGTCGTACGGGCCGTCGTGGCCGACGCGCCACCACAGCAGTGCCCAGGCCGCGCTGACCGCCGCGAGGACGGCGTAGGCCGAGCGCCAGCCGAATCCCTCGATCAGCCAGGTGACCACGGGTGCCGCGATGAGGGTACCCAGGGCCGCACCGCCGATCTGGAGGGCCGAGGGCAGGCCGCGGCGCTCCGGCGGGAACCACTTGTACAGGGCGTGCATGGACATGGACGCCGCCGGTCCCTCGGCGGCGCCGAGCAGGATACGGCCGGCCATCAGGGTCGGGACCGATGCCAGGAACAGGACCGGGAGTTGGGCCACGGCCCACAGCAGGGTCATGCCGAACAGCAGAACCCGGCTGGAGATCCGGGTGGAGAGGAAGCCGACGAGGAGTCCGGAGAGGCTGAAAAGGAAGTAGAAGGAGCTGGAGACCAGGCCGTAGGTGCTGTTGCTGAGATCGAGTTCCTCCATGATCGGAACGGCGGCGAAGCCGAGGACCGACTTGTCGGCGAAGTTGATGACCATGAAGGTCACGATCATCGCCGTGATGAGCCAGGCTCTGCGGCCGTCATATGCGGGGGCAGCGGTGTGCCGGGACGGCGCGGCGGTACGGGGTGCCATGGGGCGACTCCTGCGGATGCGGGTGGAGCAGGCGGGTCGTACGGGCGGGCGGCGGTCCCCCGTGGCCGCAGGCCCGCTCACCGAAGCGGGGGCCCGCGGCACCGCCCTGGGCACCAAGGGGTCCGTCAGATCAGGCCCTTGGCGATGGCGTTCTTGTGGATCTCGGTGGTTCCCGTGACGATCCGGAACATCCGCAGGGTGCGGAAGATCTGCTCGACCTCGTGGCCGCGGGTCAGGCCGGCCTTGCCGTGGATCTGTACGGCCTGGTCGGCGACGCGGAAGCATGCCTCGGAGGTGAACAGCTTGCACATGTTGGCCTCGACGGAGACGTTGTCGCCACGGTCGGCCGTGGTGGCGGTCGTCATCACCATCGCGCGGGCGGCGTAGATCTCGGTGGCCATCTCGGCGATCTTGTGATGGATGGCCTGGTGGGCGAGGAGCGACTGACCGAAGACGACGCGGTTCACGGCGTACTCCACCGACAGGTCCCAGGCGCGGCGGGCGGCGCCGATGAGGGACGGGCAGTGCAGCAGGCGGTTGAGGGTGATGCGCCCGATACCGATCCGCAGGCCCTGGCCGATCTCACCGAGCAGGTTCGCCGCGGGGATCCGGCAGTCGTCGAAGACGAGGTCGCCCTCCATCTGCTGTCCGGACATGGGGACTTCGCCGTCGAGGACCTGACAGCCGGGGGTGTCCAGGTCGACGAGGAAGGCGCTGTACGCCTCCTCCGAGCCGGCCATGCGGGCGACGACGATCGCGAAGTCCGCGAAGGGGGCCGCGGAGCTGAACACCTTCTTGCCGTTGAGGACGTAGGCATCCCCGTCCGGGGTGGCGGTGGTCGTCATCCGGCGTACGTCGGAGCCGGCGTCCTCCTCCGTGATGGAGAAGCAGCACGCCCGCTCGCCGCGGACGACGGGCAGCAGGTAGCGCTCCAGCTGCTCCTCGGTGGCGTACTTCACGATCGCGCCGACGCGCAGCGGACCGCCCATGTCGCCGAGGACCGAGTGGGAGAGAGCGGCACCGGAGGCGGTCAGCTCCTCCTTCAGAGCGCACAGTTCGTAGAAGCTCAGGCCCTGCCCGCCGAGCTCGGGGGGCAGGCTGATGCCGTAGAAGCCGAGTTCCGCGCTGCGCTTCCAGACGTGTTCGAGGGTGGTGCGGTCGAGCCTGGTCTCCGGGGTGATGCCGTGCTCGCGCTCGTAGGGGATGAGCTCGTCCCGCAGGTAGGCGCGCAGACGGACGACGAGGTCCTGCAGACGCGGGTTGTCGTCGTAGGAGGGTTCGAGGGTGTAGGGCATGGGGTTGTCGTTCCTGTTCGTGGAGTCAGTGGACGCGGCGCTCGGCGCCTGCCCAGTGGCGCTCGCGGATCGCGCGGCGGTCGATCTTGCCGTTGGCGTTGTGCGGCAGCGCGTCGGTGAAGTCGACGGAGCGGGGCTTCTTCATGCGGGCGAGGCGTTCGGCACAGAAGTCGATGAGCTCGGCCTCGGTGAGTACAGCACCGTCCCTGGGGACGACGACGGCCTTGACGGCCTCGCCCCACCGCTCGTCAGGAACGCCGACGACGGCGGCCTCGTAGACGTCGGGGTGCTGGTGCAGGACGGCTTCGACCTCGACGGCGTAGATGTTGAAGCCGCCGGAGATGATCATGTCCTTCTTGCGGTCGACGATGAAGACGTAGCCGTCGGAGCGGCGACGGGCGAGGTCGCCGGTGCAGAACCACCCGTCCCGGAACGTCTCCGCCGTGAGCTCCGGCTCGTTGTGGTACCCGGGGACGACATCGGGCCCGCGGACGGCGATCTCGCCGATCTCCCCGTCGGCGACGGGCTTTCCGCCGTCGTCGACGATGGCGACCTCGGCCTCGGCGAGCGGACGGCCGCAGGACAGCAGCAGCTCCTCGTCCTCGCCCTCGACCGCGCGCCGGTGGTCCTCGGTGGAGAGGAAGAGCACGCCCGAGGTCGTCTCGCCGCAGCCGTACCCCTGGGAGAGCACGGGGCCGAAGAGCTCCCAGGCGGCCCGGATCCGTGCCGGTGACATCGGCGCGGCGCCGTAGATGAGTTGGCGCAGGCTGGTGAGGTCGTAGTCGCGGGCGTTCGGCAGCGCGAGCACCGTGTTGACCATGGTGGGAACGACGAAGGCGTGGGTGGCGCGCTCCCGTTGGACGGTGGCGAGGAACTCCTCGGCGTCCCAGCGCGGCAGCACGATCGCGCAACCGCCGGCGAAGAGGATGCCCATCAGCGGCATTCCGGAGGCATGGGTGACCGGCCCGGCCAGGATCTGCCGGCCCCCGGGACCGACCCTCGTGTCGGGGCCCATCGTCGACTTGCGCAGCAGCGCCAGCCGGTTGCCGTACGTCTGGATCGCCGCCTTGAGCTTGCCGGTGGAGCCGGAGGTGAAGTGCAGGACGGCGATGTCACCCTCACCGCATTCCGTGTCGACCGGCTCCGGCTCGGTGCCCGCGAGGGTCTCGGCATAGCCAGGGCCGAGCGCGCTCGGACCGTCGTAGCCGATGACGGTCTTCACCCCCGAGCCGGGCACCGCCGCGCCGGCGATCTCCAGATGGGCGGCGTCCGTCAGCAGCACCCGTGCGTCGGACTCCGCGAGGAGGTGGGCGACCTCGGCGGCGCCGAGCCTGGCGTTGATCGGCGCGCGGGCCAGGCCCGCTTTGTAGAGGGCGACTTCTGTGACGACCAGTTCCGCGCGATTGGCGGCGAGTGTCGCCACCCGGTCGCCCCGGCTCAGGCCATGCGCGCGCAGCGCCGTCGCGAGCCGGTCGCTGTGGTCGTCGAGTTCCGCGTAGGTCAGCCGGACGGGTCCGCAGACCACGGCCTCGGCGTCGGGTTGGTGGCCGGCAGTCCGGCGTACGTAACGCCCGAGGTTCATCGCACCTCCAGAGATTCCGAACAGTGTGTTCGGTAACAAGCTTGGTGCGCGGCAACGTAAAGGCAGCGTTAGGGTCAGGTCAACGGTTCGGAGGAGAAGGAAACGAAGTGGACATGAAGCCAGCGGGAGACCGCCGCGTCCGCAGGACGCGGGCCGCACTGCGCCAGGCGCTGGTCGAACTCGTCCTGGAGAAGGGATTCCAGGCGATCACGGTCGAGGAGATCACCGAACGCGCCGACGTCGGCCGCGCCACCTTCTACGCGCACTACCGCGACAAGGAAGACCTCCTGGTCGGCATCGTCCGTGACCTCGCGGAGGACCGCGAACGCCTCCTGCCGGCGGTCCGGCAGGCACACGCGGAGGGGTTCACCGGACTGCCGGTGAAGTACATCTTCGAACACGCCGAACAGGAGAAGCCCGTCTACCGGGTCGTCCTGCGGGGCGAGGGTGACGGCCGGGCCCTGCGCGAGTTCACGGACCTCATCTGCGCACACGCCGAGGCGGCCTTCCGTGCGCGGACCGACCAGCTCGCCGTGACGCCGAGGATCCCGCTCGACGTCGTCGCCCGCGCGTGGACCGGCGAACTCATCGGCCTGCTGACCTGGTGGGTGGAGAACGACACCGGGTACAGCGCCGCCGAGATCACCGCCCACCTGCGTGATCTGTCGGTCTACGGCCGGGTCTGGGCGACTGGCCTCGCCCCGTCCGACGCCCCAGGAGCCCTCGACCTCACCCCCTGAACCTCGCGGCCCGCCCGCTTCCCCGACCGACTCTGGTCGAGTTATCAGACACCGTGTACGGTATCGGCCCCAGTAGGCGCATGATCGAACACGATCGACGGAGCGGAGCGGACGCATGACAGGCATTTCCTCGCTGGGTGACCTCGTGTGGGCACGGGGATACACCGATCCCGCCTGGGCCCGACGCCACACGACCTCCGGTCGGGAGCTCGTTCCGAGCCGCCGTGTCTGGCGGGGCTCCGGCAGGGCGTCCACGCTGCCCGCCGCGCGGGCCGGCGCCCTAGACGGCCTCGCGTTCACGGGACCACACGGCCGGTCCCTCTCCCTCACGGAGCTGCTCGCCCGGGCCGAGACCGACGCGCTGCTGGTCATGCACCGCGGCCTCCTCGTACACGAGCAGTACCTCCACGGGTACGAGCCTCATGTCCCGCACTTCAACGCCTCGGCAGCCAAGTCCTACCTCGGCCTCGTCGCCGCGGCCCTCGCCCACGACGGGCAGCTCGACCGCGGCGCCCACGTCGCCACGTACGTCCCCGAGCTCGCCGGCACCGCCTTCGAAAGACGCCCAGGTGGACCACCTCCTCCACATGGGCACCCAGATGAGCTACGCGGGCCGCCCCTACGACAAGGCACTCGAAGCCCAGCGCTACTTCGCCGTCCTCGCCCCCCGACTGCGCCCCTACGGCTACACCGGGCCGGCAACGATCCGCGAACACCTCGCCACCGCCCGGGCGACCGCCGAGCCGGGCACCGAATTCCGCTACGAGAACGGCAACGTCGAAGCCCTCGCCGAGGTCCTGCGCCGCGTCACCGGCACCACCATCTCGGCCCTGCTGTCCGAGATGATCTGGTCCCGCATCGGCGCCGAGGAAGACGCGTACTACCTCCTCGACTCCGAAGGCTCCGAGGCCGCCTGCGGCGGATTCAGCGCCACAGCCCGCGACCTGGCCCGACTCGGCGAGATGATCCGCTGCGGCGGCGCGATCGGCGATCGCCAGATCATCCCCGAGGCGGTCACCTCCACCATCGTCTCCGGTGTCCCCGACGGCTACCCCCGCCGCGTACCCTTCCCCGCCGCACCCACCGACGCGCCCGCGACGCTCTCGTACCACGACCTCTGGTGGATCCCGAACGACCCCTACGGATCCTTCATGGCCAGCGGCATCCACGGCCAGCGCCTCTTCATCTCTCCCGCGCTCGACCTGGTGATCGTCCACTACGCCTCCCAGGTCGTCTCCCCAAACGTCCCTCAGGTCCCCCTCGTCCAGGCGTTCCTCACGATCGGCACCCACCTCCACGGCTGGGACGGCCCGGCCTTGGCGACGAGATAGCGTCTCCCTAACGGCGCCGTCCGGGGAGCCGGACAGGACCGAGTGGGGCAGGCTGGGACAGGAGGTGGTACCGGTGCGTGGTTCCGGACGGCATAGGGGTGCGGCCCGGCTCCTGGCGCGCTGTGCGCTGCTGGCGCTCACGGCGGCGGTCGTCGTGTTGTTCCTGGCGCTGGGTCAGGCTGGGCCGATAGTCCTGCTGACCGGGCTCGGCGGCTTCGTCGTCACCGCCGTGGGGCTGTGGTGGCTGGTCGCCGGCCGGGGACCGCTCCGGCTGCTCGGCGCGCTGCTGGCGGTCGCGGCACCCGTGGGCGTGCTGATCCATTACGTCCAGAAGGGTGTCTGGGGCAACGCGTTGATCGCGCTCGCGCTGTACGCCCTGGCCCTGATCTGCGCCCGGGCCGCGATGCGCGCCACCGGCAAGTCCTACGTGATGCGCGGCAAGACGCGGCCGCAGCCGCGCAGGCCCGTCCTGATCATGAACCCGAAGTCCGGCGGCGGCAAGGTCGGCCGCTTCGGACTCGTGGAGCGCGCTCAGCAGATGGGTGCCACGGTGCATCTGCTCGACACCCAGGGCGGGACCGACGTGGTGGCGCTGGCCCGCGAGGCCGTCGCCGACGGAGCGGATCTGCTCGGGGTGGCGGGCGGTGACGGCACCCAGGCGCTGGTCGCCGGGGTGGCCGCCGAGCACGATCTGCCCTTCCTGGTGATCTCCGCGGGTACGCGCAACCACTTCGCCATGGACCTCGGACTCGACCGTACGGACCCGTCCCGGTGTCTGGACGCCTTGACCGATGGTGAGGAACTCCGGATCGACCTGGGCCTCGTCAGCGGCCGGCCCTTCGTCAACACGGTGTCGTTCGGGGTGTACGCGGACATCGTGCAGCGTCCCGAGTACCGCGATGCGAAGGCGGAGACCATCCTCAACCTCCTGCCCGATCTGCTCCGGGAGAGCAGCCGGCGCCTCGACGCGACCACCGGTGAGAAACAGCTCGCCGGACAGCAGGCGATCCTGGTCACGAACAACCCCTATGCCGCACCGGACTTGATGGCCTCAGGCCTCCGGGCGCGGCTCGACCGCGGGAAGCTCGGTGTGATCGCCCTCCGTGTGGAGGGCGTGGCCCATGCGGCCGACCTCGCCGTGCGCGGACGGCGCTCGCAGGGACTCAACCTCCTGACGGCGCGCCGGGTGGAGGTCACGGCCGGAACCGACACCGTTCCCGTCGCGGTGGACGGTGAGGCACTGACCCTGCCCACGCCCGTCGTCTGTTCCGTTCGTCCGCGTGCCCTGCGCGTCCTCGTGCCGCGCCACCGGCCCGGGACCGTGGCACCGAGCTCGCCCCTGAACTGGCGGTGGGTCACCGCACTCGCCCTGGGACGTGCGCGGTGAGCCCCGCGCGGGAGGAGGACACGAACGGTCCCTCCGTGGGGACGGAGGGGCGGCGCGGGCCCCGGGCTCTGCGGCGGACCGTCGCTGCCGCGCTCCACGACCTGCGCGTCGTCGACGGCGCCGTGTACGCGGCGGTGGCCGCGACCCCCACGCCCACGCTCGACACGGGGCTGCGGCGGCTGTCCACGGCGGCCGACCACTCCAAGATCTCCCTCACGGTCGCCGCCGCGCTCGCCGTCGTCCCCGGTCGCCCCCGACGGGCGGCGCTCGCGGGGGTCGGGGCGATCGCCGTGGCCTCGGCCGTGGCCAATCTGGTCGGCAAGCGTGTGGTCCGCCGGAGGCGTCCCGACCGGGAGGCGGCCCGGGTGGCCGTCGGCCGGCACGTCCCCATGCCGGCCTCCGCCTCGTTCCCTTCCGGACACACCGCGTCGGCCGTCGCGTTCGCCACCGCCGTCGGAGTCGTCCTGCCCGTGGCCGCGGTACCGCTCGGAGTGCTGGCGAGCGCCGTCGGCTACTCCCGCGTGCACACCGGCGTGCACTACCCCGGCGATGTGGCCGCGGGCGCGGTCCTCGGCGTCGCGAGCGCGGCCACGGTGCTTGCCGTCGGGGCCTCCTGGACCGCGGTCCGGCCCGCGGACGGGACGGCGCTCGTCCACGGCGGCCTGGTGGGCCGACTGGGCATCGCGTGAGGGAGCGGGCCCGCCCGCCGAAGCCGTCGCCGAGGCCAGTGGATCTTCTCGGCGCAGGGCGCCGACCGGTGCCGTCGGTCAGCCACCCACCGGATTCACCGCGTCGCGCCAGACCTTGACGTCCACCGTGATGTAGTCGGTCGTGCCGGGCGACGGCGCGGTGCCCCGGAAGGTGATGAGGCCGACGTGGCCGGTGCCGCTGATCAGGCACAGCCGGTCGCCGACGGCGAGGTCCCTGACCCATACGCACTTCTCGCTGCCGGTCTGGGCGAGACACGACTGCAGCGTCCCCGCGGCGCGGGGCGCGAGCCGGGTCAGCTGGCTGCGGCTGGTGGAGCCGGGGGCCACGACGGCGCCGGAGGAGTACACCGCGTAGGTGAGGTCCTCGTCGATGGTGCCCGCGTCCGCCTTGGCCCGTACGGGACGGTCGGCCAGGTACAGGTCCTGCTTGGTCCTCATGCGAATGCCGCCGTACGTGGTGGCGGGCGGCTGCGGGGCCGTGGTGGCCGACGGCTTGCTGGAGGCGGCCGGCGGACGGGACGCCGTCGGCTCGGCCGAGGCGGGAGGAGTGGTGTGGGGGGCGGACGGGGACGAGGACGCCGACGTGGACGCCTCCGGGCTCTTCGACGGCGGCGCCGACGGCCCACCGGTACCGGTCGGGTGCTGCTCGGCCGTCGGGCTCGACGCCTGCCCCACCTGACCCTTCGCCTCGTCGGCCTGCTCGCCTGGGCGCAGGACGCCCGACAGGAACAGCGCCCCGGTGACCGTGGCGGCGGTCAGGACGACCGCCCCGGCCGTGACCAGCCCCCGCCGCTTGGTACGGCGCCGGGGCTCGGGGCCCAGACGACCGGGACCGGTCGGCGCGGAGTACGGCGAGACGCCGGGGGAGGCCGGTCCGCCGAACGCACCGGCGGGGAGGCCCGCGGCGGGGCCGGGCATCGGCACACCGGGGGAGGGCGGACCGAAGGTGCCGGCGGTCCGGCCGCCCGGGACAGGGGCCGCGCCGGGTTGCGGGGCCGCGCCCTGGTGGGGGAGGCGCAGGGCCATCGTGTCGTCCGGCGCGGGCGCCGACGGGGCCTGCTCCGACTGCGATTGCTCCGACCGCGACGGCGCCGACGGCGACCGCTCCGCCCGCTCGGGCTCCGGCCGAGGCTCGTGGACGGCGTGTCGGGCGAGCTGCCCGGCCACCGACGCCGGCAGCCAGCTCTCGGAGCGACGCAGACCGCCGTCCGGGTCGGCGGCGGCGCACAGCCGGATGACGTCGGCCGGGGTGAGCCGCTCGGAGGCCACCTTGTGCAGGCAACCTGCGACCAACTCGCTTATCTTATCCGGGAGTTCACCGAGCTGCGGCTGCTCGTGCACGATGCGGTACAGGATCCCGTGCGAGGGTCCGTCACCGAAGGCGCCCACGCCGGTCGCGGCGAACGCCGCTATCTGGCCGAGCGCGAACACGTCGGCCGCCCCGGTGATCTCACCGCCGAGCGCCTGTTCGGGTGCCATGAAGGCGGGCGTCCCGATGGCGGACCCGCTGTGGGTCAGGGCGGTGGCGTCCGCCGCACGCGCCACGCCGAAGTCGATGACCCGGGGCCCGTCGAGGGCGAGCAGGACGTTCGACGGCTTGAGGTCGCGGTGCACGATCCCGGCCCGATGGATGTCCTGGAGCGCCTCCGCGACCCCCGCCGTCAGCAGCAGCACCGTGGACATGGGCAGCGGACCGTGCCGCCTGACGGCTTCGGCGAGGGAGGGCCCGGGCACGTAGGCGGTGGCGAGCCAGGGCGTGGGGCCCTCCGTGTCGCTGTCGAGGACGGGCGCGGTGCACACACCCTGGACACGACGGGCGTTGGTGACCTCCTGGCGGAACCGCTCGCGGAAGTCGGGGTCGTCGGCCAGCTCCGGACGGATGACCTTCACGGCGACGGGTCGCCCGCCGGGCGTGTACGAGAGGTAGACGCGCCCCATGCCGCCGGCCCCGAGCCGCGCGACGAGCCGGTAGGCCCCGACCGTGCGCGGATCGTCGTCCCCGAGCGGCTGGAACGTGCCCGAACTCGTCCCCGTACCCGTCTGCACGTTCCCGACTCCCGTGGTGCTCAACTGTCCGCCGTATGACTGGCGGAAACCCTAGCGGTGTTCGAACAGCCGTTGAGTCGGAGGGTCGTACCCGGCGGATGCCTGCCGGCCCCGTCATACGCGGAACGCGTCGCTGTAGAGCTCGAAGAGACGCGGCAAGGGACGGGGGGCGCCGCGGGCCCCGCGGGTGGTGGGCGTGGAGCGGGCGTCGAGCAGGGCGGTCCAGCACGAGGCGGTCAGCTCGCGGGCACGGCTGCCGGGCCATGGTCGGGGGAGGAGCTCGGGTGGCAGGAGCGGATCGGGGTGCATGGCGCCCGCGAACTCGGCGGCCAGTTCCACGGCCATGGTCAGTCGTTCGGCGTCCGACGACTCGACTGCGCCGTCCAGGCGGTCGAGGCAGGAGGCGGCGAAGGCGGCGAGCCGTTCGTGGCGGGCGGCGATCTCGCCGAGCGGCCACAGCGCGGCCGCCAGAGCCGGCCCGTCGCCCATGTCGCCGACGCGGAGGTCCGTACTGGTGAGGAAAGTGACGGAGCCGTGTACGCCGAGGTGGCGGGCGTGGGTCTCGACCAGCTTGTCGATGGGGTTGGCGCTGACGTACAGGCCGTTCTGGACGGGGGCTGCGCCCAGGTGGAGCAGGGTGTCGCGCAGCGTGTCGCGGGCCGCTCTGCTGGATTCGGGGATGGCGAAGGCGAACAGATGCCAGGTGCCGTCCCACGGTGCCAGCCCCCGGTCCTGACGGTACGCGTGACGGACATGGGCCGCGTCGGGCGCGAGGGAGCCGGTGACGTCGGCGACGGCCCGGATCGCGGCCTTGCGCCCACGGCCTTCGTGGGTGAACCGGCCCTCGGCGACGAGGCGTTTGACGCAGAGACGGACCTGCTGGTCGGTCATGCCGAGGAGGCCGGCCACGGTGTACAGCTCCTCGGCGTCGACGGTGGCGTCCGCGCGGACGAGGGCGTGCACCAGCAGCCGTGTGGAGACCTCCGGCTTCGGGACGAGTGCGGCGGGCGTGGAGCGGTCGTTGCTCATCGGGCCTCTTCGTCCCCCGTTCCGGCGGGCTCGTCGGCGGTACGGCCCGTAGCGGCGGCGTCATCGCTACCGGGACCGGCACCGGTGGCGCCGGCGTACGCGCGATCGGCGGCCGTGACGGGTCGGTGCATCGTGGTGACGGCGCCGAAGCCCAGCAGTCGGCGCAGGTAGGGCGTCCGCTCGGTGTGAACGGCCTTGAAGCCGTGGCGTTCGTACAGGGCGCGGGCCCGCGGGTTGACGTCGATCACGTCCAGCCGGATCCGGCGGCAGCCGTTCGCGGCGGCCACGGCGGCGATCTCGCGCAGCAGCAGGCTGCCGATCCCGGTGCCGCGCTGTCCCGGGTCGACCGCGATGCCGTCCATGAGGAGTTCACCCTTGGCGGGTGTGCGGTCGAGGAGGGCGAGCAGCGCCAGCCGTGGCAGACCGGCGAGATGCCCGTACGCGGACAGGACGTCCCGCGCCCCGCCGCCCGTCAGTCCACGGCCGCCCAGTTTGTACCCGGCCACGCCGACCACCCGCCCGTCGACCAGCGCGGTGATGCCGCGGTCGCGGTGGAGATGGGCGGAGAGGAAGGACTTCGCCTTGGCGGGGGGATCGAGCGCGGGGCCGAGCTTGCGCCCGAACGCCTCCCAGTAGATCTCGACGACCTGCCGTTCCGCCCCGTGGGGCACTTCCTGGCGTATCTCGTACGATTCCCGGCTTCGCATCGAGCCTCCACTTGTCGGCGGGGCGGGGGCGATCGCTCCAACCCGAGCGATCTGATCGGAAACGTTCGTACCGGCTACGAGCGTATCAGGATCGAGCGATCTACTCGGTTCGATCTGAGTAGCCGACCCGAGGCGACGTGAATTCAGGGTGCATAGGCTCCGTGTCATGAGTTCTGATCAACACGTCGCCGCCGGCGTGCGCGACCGCCTGGCCGAAGACGCGGCGGAGTCCGGTGCGAGGCGCCCGGCGCGCGTGACCGGTGTCGCGTCGCTGCTCCTCGGCCTCGGTGCCGTGGCCATGGGCGGCTTCCCCTGGCTGCCCGAGGCCGTCCCGCCGATGGTCCGGTACTTCCCGCTGTACCTGATCATCCCCCTCGGCATCTGCGCGATCGTCGCCGGGGTCAACGTGCTGCGCGTCAAGGGAGGGGTCGCCGTCGGCGCCCGACGCCGCGCATGGGCAGGAACCGCCCTGGGTGTGGTGGCCGTCGTGGTGCCGATCGCCGTGGTTCTGTGGGGCATCGTGATGCTCGGCGCTCACTGAGTCCGGACCCGGAGTTTCTTGTGGTGCAAGGTAGTCCGTGACTATCATGCACCGCATGACAAAGGAGCTGTCGACGGCCGGTGACCAACGGCGCAGCCAGCTTCTGCGGGGTGTCCTCGATCTCTGCCTGCTCTCACTCATCGCCGAACGGCCCCGTTACGGCTACGAGTTCGTGGAGGCGCTGACCGAGAGCGGGCTCGAGCTCGTGAGCGAGGGCAGCATCTACCCGCTGCTGGCGAGGATGGAGCGCGCGGGGCTCGTCGAGTCGTACCGCGCCCCGTCGTCCAGCGGCGGGGCTCCGCGCAAGTACTACCGGCTGTCCGAGGCAGGCCGGGCCGAGCTGCACCATGGGAGGGCGGTGTGGCGGGAGTTCGCCACACAAGCCGACCGGATTGTCGCCGGCACGGCCGGCGCGACGGGGACGGCCGAGGCCGTCGGGACGCAGCCGTGAACCGGGACGAAGCAGCCGACCGTGAAGACCGAGACCGAACGACCCACCGGGGGAACGACACCATGACGAACGAGCGCGTGCTCGCGGTCTGCCGCACCAACTGGGAGTACCGGGGCATCGACGACGCCTCCGTCCGCGAGATGCTCGCCGAACTCACCGCCCACCTGGAGGACGCCGCGGCGTCCGGCCGCACCCCGCAGGACGTCGTCGGCCGGGACGTCAAGGCCTTCGCCGCGTCCTGGGCCAGGGCGCGGATGCCGCTGCACCGGCGGGTGCTGAGGATGGCGGCGCTGATTCCGTTCGTCGTCGGCACGCTGCTGCTGTGCTCGCACCTCATCGGCTGGACGACGGTCGTGGACATCAGCGCGGGGCGGCTGGCCTTCTGGCTGAGCATCGGCGTCGTCACCGTCGTGCTCGAACTGCGCCGAGGTTCCCTCGGCTTCCGCAAGGGCTGGGTCGTGGCGCTCGTCGTCGGACTTCCGGTCCTCTTCCTCATGGACGACCTGGCCGGGGACAGGACGCTGCTCGCTCTGCCGTTGTGGGGCACCGCCCTGCTCATGCTGCCGGGCATCGCGTACCTTGTCGCCGAACGGCGCGCCAAGCGGCCGAAGGAGTCCTGAGCCGAGGGGAAGACGAGCGTGGAGACAGTGCCGGACGGTCGGTCGTGGGGCGTGCTGCCCGAAGGGCTCGCCGAGGCGATACGCGGAACAGCCGCGGACATCGCCGACGTGCTGCGCGAGGCCACCGACACCGGGCTGCCCGTACCCCGGTCCACCTGGACCGTCGGGGAGGCCGCCGCCCACCTGGCGCAGGCCAACGAGCTGATGGCGGCGATCGCCGCGGGGCACGCGCGCACCCACGGCGACGGAACCCCGCAGAGCCTGGCGGCGGCCAACGAAGTGGTCCTCGCGGCCTTCGACGAGCGGGGGGCCGGGCCCCTCGCCGAGATGATCACCGAGCGGGCGGACGCCTTCCTCGCGGCGATCGAGGAACGCGCCCCCGAGGAGGTCCTCGACACGCCCCTGGGCCCGATGGGGCCCGCCGTGCTCGGCTCGTACCTGCTCACGCACATGCTGGGACACGGCTACGACCTGGCGCTGGCCCTCGGCAGGCCCCACATGCTCGACCGGGCCCGGGTCGAGCTGACGCTCCCGTTCATGATCACCGCCATGCCGAGGGTCGTCGATCCCACCGCCGTGGACGGCCTCACCGCACGCTTCGCCGTGCGCCTGTGGGGCGGTGCCCGCTTCGGCGTGACCGTCGCCGACAGCGCGGTGCGGGCCACCGCCGAGCCGCCGGCGCGGCCGGACTGCACGATCCTCACCGAGCCGGTCGCCTTCCTGCTGCTCGGCCTCGGGCGGACCGACCCATGGGGCGTCATCGCCACCGGGCGGGCGCTCAGCTGGGGACGCAAGCCCTGGCTCGGCCCCCGCTTCCCCCGCCTCTTCACCGCCCCCTGACGGAATCCTCGGGACTCCGCCCGCGCGCGCCTGGAACGGCGCGCCTGCGGGACCGGATCACCGTGGCGCGGCGCGCGATCGACGACCTGGAGTCGGCTCTCTCGTCCCTGCCGCCACCGCGCGCTCACCCGCGCGTGGACGAACGGCCCATCGTCGACGAGACCCGATTTCGGGCCTGAGACCACGGCAGTTGGGCCTCCGGACAACCTGCGTTCCGGTTGTCCGCACACCTGGCCGCGCTTCGCTGAAGCGGTCATTCCCCATGCCTTGGAGCGCAGTGCGACGTTCATGGCCATGACATCGGACGGAGCTGAGATGAGTTTGCTCGTCCCACTCCGAAGGAGTCATCGCCTTGAGAAACGTCCTTCGCCGGATCGGCGTCATCGCCGCGGGCACCGCCCTCTTCGGCGGCGCGCTGTCCGTCTCACCGGCCGCCGCAGACGACACTGTCGATGTCCAACTCCTCAGCATCACCGACTTCCACGGCTACCTCCAGCCGCCCACCGCCGCACAGGGCGGAACCATCCCCGCGGGCCGCGGTACCTCGGTCACCGTCGGCGGCGCCGCCTATCTCGCGACCCACCTCAAGCAGTTGCGGTCGGGCCACCCCAACTCCGTCTTCTTCGCCACCGGTGACAGCTTCGCCGGCTGGCCCTTCGAAGTGGACGCCTTCCAGGACGAGCCGACGATCGAGGTCCTCAACAAGCTGGGCCTGCGCTTCTCGGCGGTGGGCAACCACGAACTGGACGTGTCCCCGGACTTCCTCGTCAAGCACATCGAAGATGGCCAGTGCTTCGGCAAGGTCGACGTGGACAGCTGCTTCACGGACTCCACCGGACGCCGCTTCCACGGGGCCGACTTCGACTTCCAGTCCGGCAACATCGTCTCCTCGCAGACGGGTCGCCCGATCGTGGATCCGTACCGTATCGAGTGGTTCAGCGCCCCCGGCGGGAAGCGCGTCCCGGTCGGCTTCATCAGCACCACGCTGGAAGCCTCCGTCACCGGCTCGACGTCCTACCAGCCGCAACTGCGCGCCCTCGACCAGGCGCAGACCATCGAGCGCTACACCAGTGAGCTCAAGCGACGCGGGGTCGAGGCCATCGTCCTCAACGTGCACGAAGGCGGTTCGCCGAAGTCCGCCACGACCTCCGGCTACAACGAGTGCGACTCCGCCTACGGGCCGGTGATCGAACTGGCGAAGAAGGTCACGCCCGAGATCGACGCGGTGGTCACCGGAGACTGGCACTCCCGCTTCAACTGCATGGTGCCCGACCCGGCCGGCGTGCCGCGCCCGGTCGTGGAAGCCGGCAATCACGGCGCACTGATCAGCGAGATCAACCTGTCCCTCGATCCGAGGACGGGCGAGGTGCTGAGGAACCGCACCCGGTCCGTCAACCATGCGGTGACGCGCAACGTGGCGCCGGACCGCGACGTCCAGAAGATCGCCGACTACTGGTCCGCGCGCGGCGCCCAGCGCTCCGCCGAACCGCTCGCCAAGCAGACCGGCTCCTTCACCCGCACGCCGAACGCCGCGGGCGAGAGCACGGCGGCCGACCTGTACGCCGACGTGCAGTACTGGAACGCCAACCGCACCCGGCAGGGGCAGGCCGATCTCGCCCTGATCGCTGCGCGCCCCGCCAAGGGCAGCAACGCCGTACGCGGCGACCTGCCGTACGCCAAGGGAAGCCTCCCCGGCGACGCGGACGGCCGCGTCCTGTTCGGCGAGTCGTGGAGCGTCTACGGCTACGGCAATCCGGTCCTCACCGTCGGAGTGAAGGGACGTCAGCTGGAGGCGATCCTCGAGCAGCAGTGGCAGAAGCAGGCCGACGGGACGGTGAAGGCCGCCCCGCTCGCGGTGTCCCGCAACGTCTCGTACGCGTACAACCCGGCGCGGCCGGCCGGCGACCGCGTGTCGCCCCGCGACGTGCTGATCAACGGCAAGCCGCTGGACCCCGCACGCACCTACCGGGTGGCCGCGCTCGCGTACACCGTCATCGGAGCCGACGGTTACAGCGCCTTCGCCGGCTACACCACCCCCGTCCGCAACGGCGCCGACCACGAGAGCTTCGTGGACTACCTCAGGGCCCACAAGACGATCTCCCCGGCCCCCCGGAACCGCGTCCGCGTCAAGAGCTGACGCGATCGGCCGCCCGTCGCCGCGCGCCCCCGCGCGCGGCGATGGATCCTGGGAGTAGGAAGGGACGCACGGCGGTCTCACGCGTCCCGACGGTGCGAGGAGGCAGACCATGACACGGACCCTTGAGTGGACGGTCGGCCTGGAACTGGTCGAAGAGGACGGCAGGACCAAGGCCGAGGCGCATCTGAACACTGGCACGTCGACCCTCACCGGCCACGGCAGCGCACGGTGCAACCCGTCGGACGTGGACGTACCGGCCATCGGCGACGAGCTCGCCGCGAGCCGGGCCATGAAGGACCTGGCAGGCCAGCTGATGCGAGAGGCCAACCGTGAGATGGAAGCGGTGGGCGCGGGGACCGTACCCCAGCACACCGGTCCCGGATACGGCTGGCCCGAGGCGGTCTCCTGACGGGACCGCCGGACCGGGGCCCGCGGGGGCCCCGCCCCCGGCCCCCCCGCGGGCCACCCCCGCCCCCCCAACCCCGAACCGCCCGCGGCCCCGGCCCCGCGGCGGCCGCCCCCCCCACCGCTGTGTGTCCGGCCGGGCGTCCGGCCCTCCGGGGACAGGTCCGGAATGCGGGCGGACGGGCTTTCCCGGCCGTGGTCGAGAGCTCCGGGTGACAGGCCCGGAAGTGGGGCCCCCCGCCGGGGGGGGGGCGCCCCGCGGGGGGCCCCCCCCCACCACCCGCGACGCGCTGGGGCGCGG
>NZ_JBHWBS010000001.1:229697-262566 GCF_042735655.1 Streptomyces sp. NPDC059567
CGCGGGTGAGCGTGCGTGACGGGGGGGGGCGGGGCGTGCCCGGCGTTGGTCGCGTGGTGGGGGTGACGGGCCCTGTTGACCCCGCTGCTCTCGGCTTCGCTCGAGCAGGGGGGACCCCCAGCTACTCGACCGTGACGGACTTGGCCAGGTTGCGCGGCTTGTCGATGTCGCGGCCCATGGCGAGCGCCGTGTGGTACGCGAGGAGCTGGAGCGGGATGCCCATCAGGATCGGGTCCAGCTCGTCCTCGTTCTTCGGGACGACGATGGTGTGGTCGGCCTTCGCCTGCGGCTGGTGCGCGACCGCGAGGATGCGGCCGCTGCGGGCCTTGATCTCCTCCAGGGCGGCGCGGTTCTTCTCCAGCAGGTCGTCGTCGGGGACGATCGCGACCGTCGGCAGGGCCGGCTCGATCAGGGCGAGCGGGCCGTGCTTCAGCTCGGAGGCCGGGTACGCCTCGGCGTGGATGTAGGAGATCTCCTTGAGCTTCAGGGAGGCCTCCAGGGCGACCGGGTAGCCCCGCACGCGGCCGATGAACATCATCGACTGGGCGCCCGCGTACTCCGCGGCGATCTTCTTGATCTCGTCCTCGGTCTCGAGGATCTCGCTGATCTGCGCGGGCAGCTTGCGCAGGCCCTCGATGATCCGCTTGCCGTCGGTCACCGAGAGGTCGCGGATGCGGCCGAGGTGCAGGGCCAGCAGCGCGAAGGCGGTGACCGTGTTGGTGAAGCACTTGGTGGAGACGACGCAGACCTCCGGGCCGGCGTGCACGTACACGCCGCCGTCGGCCTCGCGGGCGATCGCCGAGCCGACGACGTTGACGACGCCGAGGACGCGAGCGCCCTTGCGCTTCAGCTCCTGCACGGCGGCGAGCACGTCGTACGTCTCACCGGACTGCGAGACGGCGATGTAGAGGGTGTCGGGGTCCACGACCGGGTTGCGGTAGCGGAACTCCGAGGCCGGCTCGGCGTCGGCGGGGATACGGGCCATGGACTCGATGAGCCCGGCGCCGATGAGGCCGGCGTGGTACGAGGTGCCGCAGCCGAGGATCTTGATGCGGCGGATGGTGCGGGCCTCACGGGCGTCGAGGTTCAGGCCGCCCAGGTGGACCGTGGAGAAGCGGTCGTCGATCCGGCCGCGCAGCACGCGGTCGACCGCGTCGGGCTGCTCGGAGATCTCCTTGTGCATGTACGTGTCGTGGCCGCCCATGTCGTAGGAGGCGGCCTCCCACTCCACGGTCTCCGGGGTGGCCGTCGTCGAGGCGCCCGAGGTCGTGTACGTACGGAAGTCGTCGGCCTTCAGGGTGGCCATCTCGCCGTCGTCGAGGGTGACGACCTGGCGGGTGTGGGCGATCAGGGCGGCGACGTCGGAGGCGACGAACATCTCCTTCTCGCCGATGCCGAGGACGACCGGGGAGCCGTTGCGGGCCACCACGATGCGGTCGTTGAAGTCGGCATGCATGACGGCGATGCCGTAGGTGCCCTCGATGACCTTGAGCGCCTCGCGGACCTTCTCCTCCAGGCTGGTGGCCTGGGAGCGGGCGATCAGGTGGGTGATGACCTCGGTGTCGGTCTCCGACGCGAAGACGACGCCGTCGGCCTCCAGCTTGGCGCGGAGCTCCTGGGCGTTGTCGACGATGCCGTTGTGGACGACCGCGACCTTGTTCTCGGGGTCCAGGTGCGGGTGCGAGTTGATGTCGCTCGGCGCGCCGTGGGTGGCCCAGCGGGTGTGGGCGATGCCGGTGGTGCCGGTGAAGCGCTTGGGGACGCGGGCCTCGAGGTCACGGACCCGGCCCTTGGCCTTCACCATCTTCAGGCCGGAGGCCTTCGGGCTGGTGATCACGATGCCGGCGGAGTCGTACCCCCGGTACTCCAGCCGCTGCAGACCTTCCAGCAGCAGCGGGGCCACGTCGCGCTTTCCGATGTAACCGACAATTCCGCACATAAAGGTGTAACCCCTCCAAGGTAGTGGGTGTGCTCAGCCGTAGACGATGCGGCGCAGTTGTCGGAGCGAGAGCTCCGGCGGCGCCACGGCGCGGTGCGGCAGCTCGGCCGCGATGCGCTCGAAGATCTCGGCGTTCACGGCGCCACCGGACTGCAGTTCGCGGTGGCGGCGGCGGACGAACGTCTCGGTCGACTCGTCGAAGTACGCCAGTACGTCGAGAACCACCCGGGCGGCCTCACCGCGCTGCAGCGCGGTGCTGCGCACCAGGTGGTCGATGAGGTCGTCATGCGACGGGCGGCGTTCGAGCACCCGTGAATACTGAGGGGTACCCGGGTGACTTCGCAAGAATCCTGCCCGAAATCGGGCAGAGCTCTCCATGATCGCCGCCCTGGGCGGTCAAATTGGTCTACACCTTGACCGCGCAAGTGGTCCACGGTACGCATGGTGACTGTTCGGATACGCATATCCACAGCCGCGAAGTCCATCGAAAGGGACCATGTCTGTGAGACAGCGCAGAACGCTTCCCCGTGTGCTCGGTGCCCTGCTGCTCCTTGCGGCGGCCGGCATCTCCTGCGTCGGAGCCGCCCCCACCGCCCACTCCGCCGCCGAACCCGCCCTCCGTCCGCTCGGCCGGGTCGTCCCGGCCCCCGCCTCCGTGGCGCCCGGCGGACAGCCGTACACGATCAACGCCGCCACCCGCATCCGCGTCGACAAGGCCTCCCGCGAGTCCCGTGCCGTCGCCGACTACCTCGCCGGGATCCTCCGCCCCTCGACCGGTCACGCGCTGCCCGTCGTCGACGAGAACGCGGCGGCCGGCGGCATCCGGCTCCGCCTCACCCGGGACGCCGCGCTCGGCGACGAGGGCTACCGGCTGCAGTCGACACGCAGCGGCATCACCCTCACGGCCCACCGCCCCACCGGTCTTTTCCGGGGCGTCCAGACCCTGCGCCAGCAGCTCCCGGCGGCCGTCGAGAAGCGCACGGTGCAGCCCGGCCCCTGGCAGGTCGCGGGCGGCACCATCACCGACACCCCGCGCTACGCCTACCGGGGAGCGATGCTCGACGTCTCCCGCCACTTCTTCACGGTCGAGCAGGTCAAGCGCTACATCGACCAGCTCGCCCTCTACAAGATCAACAAGCTGCACCTGCATCTCTCCGACGACCAGGGCTGGCGCATCGCCATCGACTCCTGGCCCCGGCTCGCCACCTACGGCGGCTCCACCCAGGTCGGCGGCGGCCCCGGCGGCTACTACACCAAGGACGACTACAAGGAGATCGTCCGCTACGCCGCCTCCCGCCACCAGGAGGTCGTCCCCGAGATCGACCTGCCCGGACACACCAACGCCGCACTCGCCTCGTACGCCGAGCTGAACTGCAACGGAGTCGCCCCGCCGCTCTACACGGGCACCAACGTGGGCTTCAGCTCCCTGTGCGTGCCGAAGGAGGTCACGTACGACTTCGTGGACGACGTGATCCGCGAGCTCGCCGCGCTGACCCCCGGGAAGTACCTCCACATCGGCGGCGACGAGGCGCACTCCACACCCCACGCGGACTACGTCGCCTTCATGGACAAGGTCCAGCCGGTCGTCGCCAAGTACGGCAAGACCGTCATCGGCTGGCACCAGCTGACCGGCGCCACGCCGGCCGAGGGCGCGCTCGCGCAGTACTGGGGACTCGACCGCACCAGCGCCGCGGAGAAGGAGCAGGTCGCGGCGGCGGCGCGGAACGGCACCGGGCTGATCCTCTCGCCCGCCGACCGGGTCTACCTCGACATGAAGTACACGAAGGACACCAAGCTGGGCCTCGCCTGGGCCGGCTACGTCGAGGTGCAGCGCTCCTACGACTGGAACCCGGCGGCCTATCTGCCGGGCGCGCCGGAGTCGGCCGTGAAGGGCGTCGAGGCGCCGTTGTGGACGGAGACCATCTCCACGGACGCCCACGTCGACCAGATGGCGTTCCCGCGCCTGCCGGGCGTGGCGGAGCTGGGCTGGTCCCCGGCGGCGACGCACGACTGGGAGCAGTACAAGGCGCGGCTCGCGGAGCAGGGTCCGCGGTTCGAGGCGCTCGGGATCGACTACTACCGCTCGCCGCAGGTTCCCTGGCCCGCGGCCGAGTAGAACGACGCGCGGGCCCGGCGGAGGACCGTACTCCGCCGGGCCCGCGCCGGTCTCAACGGGTGAACCGCGCGATCGGGTTCACCAGGTCGCCGACGAGCTGGAGCGCCGCCGACGGGTCCGCCAGGTCCACCATCTGCTTGTTGTTGCGCAGCTGGAGGCGGTTGAGGGCGGAGAGCGCGAAGGTCTCCGCGAACATGTCGTACTGCGCGAACTTCTCCGCCAGCTCCGGCTTCGACTCCTGGTAGCCGCGCACGCACTCCGCGACCGTCCGCCAGAACGCGTCCTCGTCGAGCACTCCCTCCGCCGCCAGCGTCGACGCGAGGAAGCGGAAGAAGCAGTCGAAGACGTCCGTGAAGATCGACAGCAGCTTCATGTCCTCGGGGACCTCGGCGCGGACCCGCTCCACCGCCGGCGGCAGGACCGCGGCCGGGTCCATCACGCAGATCTCCTCGGCGATGTCCTTGAAGATCGCGCGGGAGACCGCCCCGCGCTCGTCGAGGGCCAGGATCACGTTCTCGCCGTGCGGCATGTAGACCAGGTCGTAGGCGTAGAAGCTGTGCAGCACCGGCAGCAGGTACGCGTCCAGGTAGCCGCGCAGCCACTCCGTCGGAGCCAGGCCCGACTCCTTGACGAGGGCCCCGGCGAACGACGCGCCCGCGTGGTCGACGTGGAGCAGCGAGGCCATCGTCGCGAGCCGCTCGCCCGGGGCCAGCGAGGCCACCGGCGACTCGCGCCAGAGCGCGGCGAGCATCTTGCGGTACGGCGAGTAGCGGTCGGTGGCGGCCTCGTACTCCAGGTGCCGGTAGCCGACGGCCGCCCGCTCGCGGATGATCGAGAAGCGGGCCGCCTGGAGGACGGAGTCGGCCTCGATCAGCCCCGCCAGCCAGTCGTTGATCGCCGGGGTCGCCTCCATGTACGCGGCCGAGAGCCCGCGCATGAAGCCCATGTTGAGGACCGACAGCGCCGTCTTGACGTAGTGCTTGGCCGGGTCGGAGGAGTTGAAGAAGGTACGGATCGACTGCTGGGCCAGATAGCCGTCGTCGCCCTCGCCCAGATAGACCAGGCGCTCCTGGGCGACCTCGGCGGCGAAGGTGACCGACAGCTTGTTCCACCACTGCCAGGGGTGGGCCGGCATCAGCAGGTAGTCCGCCAGGTCCAGGCCGCGTTCGGCGAGGATCTCGGCGAACCCGTCGACGGTCCTGTCGCCCAGCTCGGCGCGGATGAACGCGTCGTACTCGATGCCCGCGCCGGCCGTGAAGGTGGTGCGGTCGCGGCGCGCGGCCAGCCAGATCAGGTGGATCTCGCTGGCGGCCTCGGGGGCGTACGCGCGGTACTCGTCCACACCGAAGCCGAGCCGGCCGTTGTTGGCGACGAAGCAGGGGTGACCCTCGGTCATCCCGGTCTCGATCGCCTGGAAGTCCGCGCGCGCCAGCTCGGCGGCGGTGACCTGGGGCTTGGTCGACTTGAACGCCGTACCGGCCAGGGTGGAGGAGATCTCCTCCAGATAGACCGGCAGGATCTCGTCGCTCAGGCCCAGCGAGCCGCGCAGCTCGGTGATGAACATCAGGGCGTCGAGGGGGAGCTGCTCCTCGCCGCGGTGGCGGCTGATGGACTCCGGGTAGACGTGCCAGTGGTCGAGCGCGAAGCGGTCGGCGGTGAACCGGTACTCGGTCGCGCCGTCGTCGCCGAGGACCTTGTAGCGGCTCTCTCCCAGCTCCTGCGGGTTGAGGAGGCGCTCGTGGGCGAACTCGGCGAGACCCTTGCGGATCAGCGCGCGGTTGGCGTCCGCCCAGCGGGCGGGGGTGAGGTGGGCGACGGGGTTCACAGGGACGCACCTCCGACGAGCGAGTTCGTCAGGCTCGACCGGTCATCCTTCTCGCCGGGGGTCCGGGGGTCGTCCCCCGGGAATTCGCCGTATGCGGTGGCTCCCACGGCGGTCTCGAACTGCGCGCGGGTGCAGAAGCTCAGCAGGGCCTGCTTCTCCGGCTTCTGGATCTCCCGTTCCGGCACGAAGCCGACGGCCTCGTTGAGCGCGTGGACGGCGGTGTTGCGGACGTCCGGCTCGACGACGACCCGCTCGGTCGCCGGGTCGGCGAAGAGCTCGGCCATCACGGCGGTGATGACCGTCCGGGTGAAGCCGCGCACGGGGGTGTCGGTGGGCGCGACGAGGAAGTGCATGCCGACGTCGCCCGGGAGCGGCTCGTACAGGCCGACCAGTTCGACGTACCGGGGGTCGTACCGCTCCATGAGGAAGACGGGCTTCTCGTCCACCAGGCCGATGAAGGCGTCGTGGTGCGGGTGGGCGGCTATCGCCATGTACTCGCGCTCGACGTCCTCGAGCTTCGCGTCCTGCATCATCCAGAAGGCGGCTTTGTGGTGAGTGACCCAGGGGTGGATCAGCTCGGCGTCCCCGAGAGGATCGTAGGGACGGATGCGAACGGTCATACCGCGAACTCCTGGAAAGCGATGGTCTTCTCGACGGGGTAGTAGTCGGAGCCCAGCATGGCGCCGATGATGTACGCGTTGCGGTACGCCCCCATGCCCAGGTCGGGCGAGGTGATGGAGTGCGTGTGCACGGCGGCGTTCTGCAGGAAGACGCCGCGTCCCGTCGTGTCGATCGAGTAGTTGCGGGCCACGTCGAAGCGGCCCTGTCCGTCCCACGTGAGGCGGTCCTTGACCGGCTCCAGGAAGGCGGGGACGGCGTACTTGTAGCCGGTCGCGAGGATCAGGCCCTCGGTCTCGACGGTGAAGTCCTTCTCCTGTTCCTCCTGGTGGAAGCCGAGCGTGTACGTGCCGCTGGTGTCGTCGTACGCGGCGGAGTGCAGCGCCGAGTTCGTGAGCAGGCGCGTGGAGACCGGGCCGGCCAGGTTCTTCTGGTAGAGCAGGTCGAAGATCGCGTCGATCAGCTCGCCGTCGATGCCCTTGAACAGGTTCTTCTGCTGGGTCTCCAGGCGGTACCGGGTCTGCTCGGGCAGCGCGTGGAAGTAGTCCACGTACTCCGGCGAGGTCATCTCCAGCGTGAGCTTGGTGTACTCCAGCGGGAAGAAGCGCGGCGAGCGGGTCACCCAGTTGAGCCTGTAGCCGTGGACGTCGATCTCGGACAGGAGGTCGTAGTAGATCTCCGCCGCGCTCTGGCCGCTGCCGACCAGGGTGATCGACTTCTTCTTCTGGAGCTCCTCCTTGTTCTGGAGGTAGCGCGAGTTGTGGATCAGGTCGCCGCCGAGGCCCTGGCAGGAGTCGGGGACGTACGGCGGGGTGCCGGTGCCGAGCACGATCCGGCGGGCACGGAAGGTCTCTCCGGCCTCGGTCGTCACCACGTACTCCTCGCCGGCCTCGTCGTACGAGACGGAGGCGACGGTGGTGGAGAAGCGGATGGAGGAGAGCTTCGCGGCGGCCCAGCGGCAGTAGTCGTTGTACTCGGTGCGCAGCGGGTAGAAGTTCTCGCGGATGTAGAAGGAGTAGAGCCGGCCCTTCTCCTTCAGATAGCTGAGGAAGGAGTACGGGGAGGTCGGGTCGGCGAGCGTGACCAGGTCCGACATGAACGGGGTCTGGAGGTGGGCGCCTTCGAGGAACATCCCCGAGTGCCACTCGAAGTCCGGCTTGGACTCCAGGAAGAGGCCGTTCAGCTCGTCGATGGGCTCGGTCAGGCAGGCGAGGCCGAGGTTGAACGGACCGAGCCCGATGCCGATGAAGTCGTACGTGTCGGGGATATCAGGCGTGGACAAGGGTCTCTCCCAGGTACTGCTCGGCGTGGCCGGCTATCAGATCGAGGACGGCGGCGATGTCCGCCAGGGTCGTCTCGGGGTTGAGCAGGGTGAACTTCAGGTACTGGCGGCCGTCGACCTTGGTCCCGGCGACGACGGCCTCGCCGGAGGCGAAGAGCGCCTTGCGGGCGTAGAGGTTGGCGCGGTCGATGTCCGCGGGCGAGGTGACGGCCTCGGGGATGTAGCGGTAGACGAGCGTGGACAGCTGCGGCTGGACGACCACGTCGTAGCGCGGGTCGGCGGCGAGCAGCTCGAAGCCGGCCGCGGCCAGGTCGCAGACCTCGTCGAAGAGCTCTCCGACACCGTCGGCGCCCATCACGCGCAGGGTCATCCACAGCTTGAGCGCGTCGAAGCGGCGGGTGGTCTGGAGGGACTTGTCGACCTGGTTGGGGATCTGCTCCGCGATCGTGCGACGGGGGTTGAGGTAGTCCGCGTGGTACGTGGCGTGGCGCAGCGTCGCTCCGTCCCTGACCAGGACGGCGGAGGAACTCACCGGCTGGAAGAAGGACTTGTGGTAGTCGACGGTGACGGAGTCCGCGTGCTCGATGCCGTCCAGGAGGTGGCGGCGGTCGCGCGAGGCGAGGAGTCCGCAGCCGTAGGCGGCGTCGACGTGCATCCAGGCGCCGTACTCGTCCGCCAGGGCGGCGATCTCGGGCAGCGGGTCGATGGAGCCGAAGTCGGTGGTGCCGGCGGTGGCGACGATCGCCATCGGGGTCAGCCCCTCGGCGCGGCAGGCCTCCAGCTCGGCGGCGAGGACGACGGACTGCATCCGCTTGGTGCGGTCGACCGGGATCGAGATGACGGCGTCGGCGCCGAGGCCGAGGAGGGTGGCCGACTTCTGCACGCTGAAGTGGCTGCACTCCGAGGAGAAGATCCGGAGTTTCGCCAGGTCCTTCGTCTTGGCCTCCTCGCGGGCGAGCAGGAGCGCCTGGAGGTTGGACTGCGTACCGCCGCTGGTGAACACGCCGTCGGCGGCCGGTCCGAGGCCGATGCGGCCGCAGGTCCAGTCGATGAGCTTGCGCTCGATGAGGGTGCCGCCCGCGCTCTGGTCCCAGGTGTCGAGCGAGGAGTTGACCGCCGAGAGGACGGCCTCGCCGAGGACGGCGGGGATCACGACCGGGCAGTTGAGGTGGCCCAGGTAGCGCGGGTGGTGGAAGTAGACGGCGTCGCGGAGGTAGACGCTCTCCAGCTCGTCCAGAGCGGCGGACGAGTCGCCGAGCGGCTTGTCGAGGTCGACGGCGTCGACGGTGGGAGCCAGCTCGGCGGGGGTCACGCCGGTGAACGGGCGACGCGTCGTGGCGAGTTTGGCCGCCACCCGCTCGACTCCTTCGGTGACGGAGCGCCGGTAGCTCTCCGCCGTGGCGTCATTGAGCAGGTGCGAGCGCATGTGGGGGGTCCTCCCGGGGACGGGGACTCGATCAGTTCGAAGTGAGGTTAGCCTAACCTAACTTTGGCGCAAAATAGCCCCCCATCCATGGCTGGATGAAGGGCTATTGAGTGAACGTACGGGGCGGCAACGCGCCGCCCGGCCGTCCTGCTAAGCGTCGTCCTGCGTCTCGTCCGGCACCTCGCGCAGAGCGTCCTCGGACAGTCCCTTGCGCCAGTAGCCGACGAACGTCACACGTCGGCGGTCCAGTTCACGCTCCCGCACGAAGTGACGGCGCAGCGCCTTGACCGCACCGGACTCGCCCGCGATCCAGACGTACGGCGCCCGGCCGGGCAGCTCGGCGGCGCGCACCGCGTCCACACCGGAGGGCGCACCCTCCTCGCGAATCAGCCATGTGACGGTGGCGTCGGCCTGCGTCGCCAGCTCCAGGCGGTCGCCGGAGTAGGGGACTTCGAGATAGACGTGGGCGCGGGTTTCGGCCGGCAGCCACTCCAGGATCGCCGCGGCGGCCGGAAGGGCCGTCTCGTCCGCCCAGATGAGTACGGAGTCGGCGTCGTCCGGCAGTTGGAAGCGGACGGCGGTGTTGGCCGGAACCGCGGGACCGAGAACGACCACCCGGTCACCCGGCTCGGCGCGCTGCGCCCAGCGGCAGGCGGGGCCGCCGTCCTCGTGCAGCGCGAAGTCGATGTCGACCTCGTTCCGCGGCTCCGTGCGCTGCTCCCGGACGGTGTACGAGCGCATCACGGCCCGCTCGTCGTCCGGCATCGCGCGCCAGGCGCCGAGGATCGCGTACATGTCGGGGTTGTCCAGCGGCGGCAGGACGGGGGCCTCCTGGCCGGGGTGCGGCAGGAAGAGGGAGAGCGACTGGTCGCGTCCGCCGGCGGCGAAGGACGTGAGGTCCTCTCCCGTGAAGGTGACGCGGACCAGGGACGGGCCGAGCCGCCTCGTCCTGTCGACCTGGAGGTTGAAGAACCGGAACGGGGCGGTCTCGGCGGTCGTCATCGGGTCAGGCCACCTTCTTCGCGTTCTCCAGCGCCTTCGCCAGGTCCTCCAGGAGCGGGGCGCACTTGGCGTAGGAGTAGACGGGCTCGGTCACGCGCGGGAAGACCTGGCCGGCCTTGACGGCGGGCAGCGCGGCCCAGGTCGGCTTGGCCTTCAGGGCCTCCGGCTGCAGGGCCGAGGTGCGGTTGTCGAGCAGGATGACGTCGGCCTTGTACTTGTCGACGTTCTCCCAGCTCAGGAGCTCGAACCAGCCGCTGGGGTCCAGCTTTTCGGGCTCGACCATATTGACGCCGAGCTCCTTGAAGAAGAGCGTGTCGGCGGGGCGTCCCGGCGTGGAGACGTAGAAGATGTCCGGGTAACCGGAGCCGATCAGGACCTTGATGTCCTTCTTCGCCTGGGCGGCCTTGCGCAGGCGTTCGGCGGCGGCCTCGAACCGGGCCTTGTCGTCCTGGACCTTCTTCGCCGTGACGTCCGCGCCGAGGGAGGTGGCGAGGTCGACGTGGCGCTGGAGCACCTTGGGCATCGAGGAGCCGGCGGCCCAGAGCGCGACACTCGGGGCGATCTTGAGGATCTTGTCCTTCTGCTCGGCCGGGACGTACCAGAGGTCGTTCTTCTCCCACATGTCCGTGATGAGGACGTCGGGGTTGAGCTTGAGGTACTCCTCGATCTTGAACTCGTTGTAGATGTTGCCGATGACCGCGACCTTCGCGATGTCGAGGTCGCCGGCCTGGACGTCGGGCTTCTTCTCCTTGGTCTTCGGGTCCTCGACGTACGTCGGGCCGAAGACGCCCTTGACCTCGACGCCGAAGTCCTTGAGCGCGGCGGCCATGCCGGTGAAGGCGACGATGTTCTTCGGAGTCGACTTCGTCTTGACCACCTGGCCGCGGTCGTCCTTGAACTCCCAGCCGCCGGACTTCGCCGCGGCGGAGGAGCCACCGCTCGTCTTCGGTTCGTTGCCGCAGGCGGCGAGCGCGGCGCCGAGCCCGAGGGCGCCGCCCGCGGCCAGCAGACCGCGACGGGTGAGGGGGGAGGTGGGGACGTGCGCCATGGGACGGTCTTCCTTCGTCGGTTTCCGGCCAGTCGATTCAGATGGGAGTGAGGGTAGCCTAACCTCACATCCCAGCCCCCCTCTGGGGTCGGGATGTGTCCTTGCGGATGGGCGCCGGTGGGGCATCTTGCCTGGTCGATAGCTTCCCGTTACCTCAAGAGCCCGGCGAGATGCTCTAATGATCAAGCTGTGGCTGCAGGGGCGGTGCCGAATCGGTGAGCCCCGATGCCGCCTGTTGGGGCGCAAACTTGACCGGTTTGCGGGTTGTGGGGGAATCAAGTTGCTGGGCGTCTCTCCGTCGAGGGTTTCACTCTGCCGTTCCGCGGTCTTCGCGGTGGCCGTTTCCTTCGGCGCGATCTCCTGCGCGGGGGGAAGCGCTGACGCACCGTCAGCGGGCGCCGGTCCGGCGGCCCTTGACGGTGGGCCGGCCGGCTGGACCTTGCCGCTGCAGGCGTACATGCCCGACAAGGGGCAGCAGGAACTGATCCGGGACGCCCGGGAATCGCTCGTGGCCTCCTGCATGAAGCGTCATGGGTTCGCCTACAAGCCCGCGCCGAAGCTTCCCCAGTACGGGCCGAAGTCCCTGACCGACCTCCGCTACGGCATTCATGACGCCGAGGTGGCCGCACAGTACGGGTACAAGCCCGCGGTCGATCTGGCCATGGTCGCCGAGCAGGAGCGCAAGGCGATGCAGAGCACCGTGCTGCCGCCCGAGCAGGAGGCCGTGCTGACCGGCCAGGCCGGAGCCGGGACGGCGCCCTCCGGCGGCTGCCTCGGCGAGGCGCACAGCCGGATCATCGGTCCCGGCGAAGCGGAGTCCACCCTGCCGCAGGACCTGGCCAACCAGGCCTACATCAAATCCAAGGAGAGCCCGGCCGTAAGGAAGGCCTTCAGCGGCTGGTCGGCCTGCATGAAGTCCCAGGGCTACCAGTACGCCGAGCCGATGGACGCGGTCAACGACCGCAGGTTCGCGAGCATGAAGGCCGGGTCGCTGGAGCTGGCGACGGCCAAGGCCGACCTCGGCTGCCGCGAGAAGAACTCCGTCGTCAAGACCTGGTACACGGCCGAGGCCGAACTCCAGAAGAGCGCGGTCGAGCGCAACGCGGAGCGTCTGCAGACCGTCAGGTCCGACCTCGAGAAGGCGGTCAAGAACGCTGCCCGGGTCCTGGGCAAGAGCGGCTGACCACCTCGCGCCCGCGACGCCGGGCGTCTGATGTCTCCCAATGTTCCCCAGGGCGAATCGGCAGTGCCCTGGGGCCGATTGTCCATTTCGTGCTGCCGCATTACAGGGGAAAGTCAATGAATATCCGTACCGTGATCCGGAGCGCCATGGTCGCCTCCGTTTCCGCTGTCGCGCTGGTGTCGTCGACGATGACGGCCCAGGCCTACAACTGGCAGGAGGACGCCAACTGGGGTGACCCGGCCGCCTGTTCCGGCAGTGAGTTCAAGTTCACCTTCCACTTCAACTCGAATGCCGCCGGCGCCCGCCGCAACCTCGGCTACAACCACGCCAACCTGGCCGCCACGGACATGTACCACGTGCCCGGCACCGCGGACCCCGACCTGGACTACCCGCTGAAGTTCTGCCCCGGCACGGGCAACGGTTCCGGCCAGGGCCTCAAGAACAACGCCGCCTCGGTGACCAACAGACACACCTCCTTCGCCGGTTACGTCTACTACTCCAGCTGGTGGCAGGGCGCCTTCGACGCGACGGCCCCGGCCACTCCGCTGCCGCGCTCGCGCAACCTGGCGAACACGTACAACGAGAACGCCTCTTTCAAGTGGCAGTGACGCTCCACCACTGAACCGTCGCCCCCACCCCTGGCGCGTGTGCCCCGCGCGCGTGCCGGGGCGGGGGCGGCGGCCACGCGGTGTGGGGGCGATCGGGGTGAAGGGGAGAGGGCCAAGTGGCCGCAAGGTCGACGACGAACGCAACAGGCAGCATGTCCCAGCGGCGGCGATGGGCCGTGGGCACGGCTCTGGGAGCGGTGCTGCTGTCCGCGGCCGGCCTCACGGCCGCGCAGATGATCAAGTCTCCGGCGCAGGCGCTCGCCGATTCCGAAGCTCCACCGCCCAGCGTCCTGTCCGCCCCGGTCGAACGCCGGGTCCTGAGGGACTCGGTCATCCTGCGAGGCACGGTGGCCGCCGAGCAGTCGATGGACGTGACACCCGCGGGAGGCGGTGGCGAGGGTGCCGCCGTCGTCACCAAGGTGCCGGTCGTCGCCGGGCAGCAGCTCAGGCACGGGCAGGTGGTCCTGGAGGTCTCGGGCCGTCCCGTGGTGGTCCTCCAGGGTGCACTGCCCGTCTACCGTGACCTCAAGCCCGGCGCCGAGGGCGCCGACGTCGCCCAGTTGCAGAAGGCTCTCGCGGAGCTCGGCCACCGCACGGGAGGCGACCCTCGCGGAAACTTCGGGGCGGGCACCAAGAGCGCCCTCACCGCCTTCTACCGCTCCATCGGGTACGAGCCGGTTCCGGCGCAGGCCGATGCCCAGGAGCAGCTCACCGCTGCCACCGAAGCGGTCTCCGCGGCGGAGCGGGCGGCCGAGGACGCCCACGAGGCCGTGGCCCGTGGCGCAGCGCCCTCGAAGCCCGGCGCCACCACCGAGGACACCGACGTGCGGGGTGATGTCGGCGCCGGAGGCGGCCATCAGCCGGCCGACCTGCGCAAGCAGGCCACCCGGGCCGACGAGGACCTGCGCAAGGCGCGCACCCGACTCGCCGCCGTACAGGCCGACAACGGATCCATGCTGCCCGCTTCCGAGGTGGTATTCCTCTCGCGATTCCCCGCCCGGGTCGACAGCGTGAGCGCGAGGGTGGGCGGCCAGCTCGCCGGAAAGCCCGCGCTCACCGTCTCCGCCGGCGCGCTCGTGGTCAGGGGAGACCTGCCGCCCCACCAGCGAGGCCTCGTGCGGCCCGGACAGAAGGTGGAGATCCTCTCCGAGGTGACCGGCACCACTGCGTCCGCGACCGTCAGTTCGGTCGCCGCGACGGCTTCCGCCGCGCAGGCGGCATCCACGGAGCCGGGCACGCCGGGCGCGTCTTCGGGCGGATCCGGCTTCCTCACCCTGATCAAGCCCGACAAGCCGCTCGACCCCTCGCTCGCGGGGCAGGGCGTCAGACTCACGGTGGAAGCCGCTGCCACCACGGCGGAGACCCTGGCCGTGCCCGTGTCCGCCGTGTTCGCCGGAGCCGACGGCAGAACGTCGGTCACGGTCCTCGGAGCGGGCGGCGCCCAGACGCGTATCGAGGTCACCACCGGTGCGACCGGCGACGGGTACGTGGAGATCCACCCCCGCACGCCGGGGCAGCTGACGGAGGGGGCACGGGTCATCACCGGCGTACGCACCGGCCTCGCGGATGCCGGGGCGTACGGCATGGGGGAGGGCACCCCGTGAGACCCGAGCAGGGGAGACCTCCGGTCGTGGAACTGCGCGGAGCGGGGCTCACCTATCCCGGCCCGCCGCCGGTCAAGGCACTCGCAGCCTGCGACCTGACCGTGTCCCGGGGGGAGTTCGTGACGGTCGTCGGCCCTTCCGGGGCGGGCAAGTCCACCTTCCTCAACATCGTCGGGCTACTGGACGCTCCCACCGAGGGGATCTGCCTCCTCGACGGCGTCGACACCGGCGCGTTGAAGGACCGGGAGCGGACCGCGCTGCGGGGGCGTCGGATCGGCTTCGTCTTCCAGTCCTTCCATCTGCTGCCCCACCGGCCGGCGTGGGAGAACGTCGCCCTCGCCCTTCTCTACCAAGGCATCGGTCACGACGAGCGCAGGGAGCGAGCCCGCGAGACGCTCGTGCGTGTCGGGCTCGGCCATCGGCTCGACGCGCTGCCCAGCACGCTCTCGGGCGGCGAACGACAGCGCGTGGCCATCGCCCGCGCTCTCGTGGGAGACCCTTCGCTGCTCCTCTGCGACGAGCCCACCGGAAGCCTGGACTCGACCACCGCCGCCTCCATCCTGGAGCTCCTGGAGCAGCTGCATCAGGCAGGCATGACCCTCATGGTCATCACCCACGACCCGGCCGTCGCCGCGCGCGGCAGCCGAACGGTGGCCATCCGTGACGGCTTCCTCTCCGAACCGGAGTCCGTATGAAGCCGCATCGGCGCCTCCCCGCCGTGGGGCGGAGCCGATCGGCACCGCGCACCGGCGAGCCCGCCGTGCTCCGTTCCCGGCTGCGCGCGCGGGACCTGGTGTCCGAGGCGCTCGCCGGCGTCCTTCAGCGGCCGGCCCGCTCGGTCCTCACCTCGCTGGGCACGGTCCTCGGCGTGGGCACTTTCGTCGCCATCCTGGGCCTGACGGCAACGGCCTCCTCCCAGATCGACGACCGCTTCAACGCCCTCAGCGCGACCGAGGTCACCGTGGAGGACATCGCCCGTGAACAGGACGAGTTCCAGGACCTGACCTTCCCCACCGACGCCGACGATCGGGTGGAGGGTCTCAACGGCGTGCGCAACGCGGGCGTGTACTGGCCCGTCCGGCTGGACGAGGGCACGGCCGTACGGTCGGCGCCGGTCGGCGCCTCCGGAGACGGCGGCCAGATCCAGGTGATGGCCGCCTCGTCCGGTGTGCTGAGCGCCGCGGTGCCGACCCTGACCGAGGGCCGGACCTTCGACGCCTGGCACGACTCCACCCACCAGCACGTCGCCGTCCTCGGTGCCGGTGTGGCGAGCCGACTGGGCATCACCACCCTGGAGACCCGCCCCGCCGTCTTCATCGGCAACGAGGCCTTCACGGTGATCGGCATCGTCGGAGACGTGCAGCGGAAGGCCGACCTGCTGCTCTCGGTCGTCGTCCCCCGCACGACCGCCCAGAAGGTGTGGGGGCCTCCGGCCGGTGGGGCCAAGATGCTGATCGAGACGGAGATCGGTGCCGCGTCCCAGGTCGCGGGTGAGGCGGCCGTGGCGCTCGACCCCGCTCACCCGGAGTACTTCAAGGCCGTCCCGCCGGCCGACCCGAGGGCGCTGCGCAACGAGGTCAGCGGCGATCTCGACCAGCTCTTCCTCCTGCTCGCGGCGATCTGCCTGTTCATCGGCACCATCGGCATCGCCAACACCACGCTGGTCGCCGTGCTGGAACGAACCGGCGAGATCGGTCTCCGGCGCGCCCTCGGCGCCTGTGGACGCCACATCACGTCCCAGTTCCTGGCCGAGTCCGGAGTACTGGGGGCACTCGGAGGGCTGGTCGGCACGTCGCTCGGCACCCTGACCGTCGTCGGGGTCGCGCTCGCGCGGGACTGGACCCCCGTCATCCATCCCGGGACCGTCGCGGCCGCGCCGGCCATCGGGCTGGTCACCGGGCTGGTCGCGGGTCTCTATCCGGCATGGCGAGCCAGCCGTATCCAGCCCGTCGAGGCATTGCGGCGGTGACCGGACACACGGTCACCGGTCGTTGCACATCACTGATATCTGAAGGAGAGACATGGCGGACGCGAAGGTTCTCGAGGCGCAGAAGTGGGTGAACGCCACCTACGGTGCCGTTGCCGGGTATGCCAGATGCCCGGAGGACGGCCGTACCGGGTGGTCGACGATGTACTCGCTGACCATGGGTCTGCAGCACGAGCTGGGCATCGGTCCGGTCGTGGCGAGCTTCGGGGCCGGCACGCTCGCGAAGCTCACGGCGCGCGGGGACATCGGGCCCGGTGAGGCCAACAAGAACATCGTCAAGATCGTCCAGTACGCGCTGTTCTGCAAGGGGTACTGGGGCGGTGAGGGCGGCGACTACGGCACCGTGACCGAGAACGCGGTCCGCAGCATGAAGGGGGAAATGGGCCTCGGGGTGAACGCACCCCCCAACAGCCGTGTTCAGCCGAAGGTCTTCAAGGCGCTGCTGAGCATGGACGCGTACGTCCTTCTCGCCGGCGGCTCGGAGAAGGTGCGGGCCATCCAGCAGTGGCTCAACGGCCAGTACATCGGCAAGTCGACGTTCTACATAGGTCCTTGTGACGGCCACTACTCCCGTGACGTGAACAAGGCCCTGATGAAGGCCATCCAGTACGAGATAGGCATTCCCGAGGACCAGGCGACCGGCAATTTCGGCCCCGGCACCCAGGCCGGCCTGAAGAACCACGTCGTGTCCGCGGGCGACTCCGGAATCTTCGTCTGGCTGTTCTCCGCGGCGTGTGTGTTCAACGAGCCCGTCACCGTCGGCAGCTCGTACGTGACCTCGTTCAAGGGGACGTTCGACTCCTCGCTCGGATCGTTCGTGGAAGCGTTCCAGCGCTTCTCGGTGCTCCCGGTGACCGGACGCGGCGACTACCAGACCTGGGCCCAGCTGCTCGTGTCCACCGGTGACCCGGAGCGGGCCGTCGACGCCTGCGACACCCGCTTCACCATCACCGCCTCCCGGGCCAAGGCCCTGTACGCCGCCGGGTACCGCTGCGTCGGCCGCTACCTCTTCGACCCGCCGGGCAGCACGCTCGACAAGGAGATCAAGCCGGGCGAGCTCCAGGACATCTTCGCCGCGGGCCTGCGGGTGTTCCCGATCTACCAGGACAACGGCCGGCAGCTGGCGGACTTCACGTACACCAAGGGCTTCCAGCATGCCCTGAACGCCCATCAGCTGGCCGAGAGCTACGGCTTCAACCGGGGCACGGTCATCTACTTCGCGGTGGACTACGACGCCACCTCGGAAGAGATCCAGTCGAACATCGTCCCGTACTTCAACGGGGTGTCCGCCGGTCTCGCCAACAAGGGCAAGCGGTACGTCCACGGCGTCTACGGTTCGCGGAACGTGTGCGGCCAGGTCACGAAGGAGACCTACGCGCGATGGTCCTTCGTCTCCGGAATGTCCTGGGGATTCTCCGGGAACCTCGGCTTCCCGTTGCCGGCGAACTGGGCGTTCAACCAGATCAAGGAGTTCAAGTTCACCTCCGGCGGTGACTCGTTCGACCTCGACAACGACGCCAACCGGGCGGGCACCGACTTCGGCCAGAAGAGCGTCAACAAGGCGACCTCCCCGGCCGACGACTTCATCGCCTACATCGAGAGGCTGTACGGGCTTGCCAAGAGCTATGGCAAGGGTGACCCCGACAAGCTCGTGATGGAGTACATGCGTCACGTCTCGTACGGAGATGAGAAGTGGTGGGCGCTCATCGGCGACCCGGACTGGGCCTTCATCACCTACGCGAAGAACAACGGGATGTTCGTCTGGGACGAGTTCAAGGACCCCTTCACCGGATACCACCTCGGTGCCGAGCACCTGCTGGCGACCTGCAACGCGCACTACGTGAAGAAGCAGGCCCCGGACATCATCAACGCCGGCGCCGGCGACGTGGGCGGCTGGGGCGGTGACCTCATGACGCTCTACGGCGAGTGGCGTCGTGACGTGAACAGCTATGCGTCGGGCTACACCTACGTCATGGACAAGTTCGCGAAGATCGGTGTGGACTCCACCTTCGGATACAACGACCTCATCGAGGACGCGGACGGCTACCTGCTCGCCGAACGGGTCCGTGCCGGGAAGACGATCGTGGAGGCGATCCGGGATCACTACAACGGCACCGGTGGCCTCACCCGCTTCAAGGACTTCTACACCCAGCGGTTCGGCGGCACCGTGGCCCTCGCGAGGGACACCGCCCGCATGATGCTGGTCACGGAGAAGGACCCGGTCATCACCCTGGGGCGCAACAAGCTCATCTGGGGAATCGCCGGATACGACACGCTGCTGCCCGCGATGCTGCCGGGCGACAAGCTGACCGAGTTCTGCAAGGGCTTCGCCGACTCGCTCCAGTCCCGCGCGGGTCTCGAGAACCGCATGCGGAGCACCTACCTCTCCAACCAGCAGAAGAGCATGAGCAGTTCCTGATGCTGTCACTGCGAAGCGTCCGGACGTGGACGGTCGGAGCGGTCCTGAGCGCGGCCGTCACGCTGGCCACCTATGCGCTGGGGGCCATGTCCGGGTTCACGCAGGTCGCGAAGATCTGCGCGGTGAAGGCCGGAAAGGGGCCGTCCGCCCGGCCGGACTCGATCACCGAGAGCGGGTTCCCCCTGTCCCAGGTCTGTCACTGGCGGGACGGGACGTCGGTCGACCTGGTGCCCGCCTGGGTCAACCCGCTGCTCTATGCCGGCCTGACGGCCGTCGTCGTCTGCTCAGCCCTGGCCGTGTACGCGGCCGCCAAGCGAAAGAAGGAGCCTGTTCATGAGTGATGTCGTATCGCCCTCGGCGCACCTCGGCCGCCGCCGCTTCCTGACGGTGGGCCTCGGTGTCGCCGCCGGCGCGACGATGTGGGCCGGCGGAGCGAGCGGGACCGCCGCGGCCGCTTCCGCGCCCGTACCGCGGGACAAGGCGTGGAGAAGTGGCAGAACCGCCAACGGCTGGTCGGTGCTCGACGACCCGCAGGCCTTCCGCATCGAGGGGAGTGACGTCGTCGTGGCACTGCGGGGCGGCGAGGTCGCGACCGTGCTGCTGCACGTCGCCCGCCGCTTCCACTACGAGATCGACACGCTCACGGCGGGCGAGATCGCCGGTCACACGGTCTCTCGCACCGTCAAGGAGGCGTACGAGAGCAACTACCTCTCCGGAACGGCGATCGCCATCCGGCCCGGGGGGTACCCGGTCGGTGCCAGGGACGGGTTCTTCTCGCACGAGTTGGTCGTCGTCCGCGACATCCTCGCCGAGTGCGAGGGCGTCGTGCGGTGGGGTGGGGACGAGGCGACTCCGAAGGAGAGCCACTTCCAGATCGACGTGAAGCCGGGCGACGCGCGCCTCAAGGCGCTGGCCGCCAGGATCAACGGGTGGAGCGAGGCTCCGAGCAAGGGAGCCGGCACGGTGGACGCCCTGCTGCCCGCGCGGCGCCGTGCGGCCCAGTCGATGGAGCGCCGTCAGCGCACCTCCTGACACGCGTCGAGCCGGTGTCCGCGGACTCATCCGTGGACACCGGCTCGGTGGTCCTGGCGTCGCCTGCCGGGCGTCAGCCGCTCGGCGTCAGGCGGAGAGCCCCAACTCCCGTGCGATCAGCATCCGCTGGACCTCGCTCGTGCCCTCGCCGATCTCCAGGATCTTGGAGTCGCGCCACATCCGCGCCACCGGGTACTCGTTCATGAAGCCGTAACCGCCGTGGATCTGGGTCGCCTCGCGGGCGTTGTCGACGGCCACCGTGGAGGAGTACAGCTTCGCCAGCGCCGCCTCCTTCTTGAAGGACTCGCCGAGCACCAGCCGGGACGCCGCGTCCCGCCAGCCGATCCGGGCCATGTGCGCCCGCATCTCCATGTCCGCGATCTTGAACTGGATGGCCTGGTTGTCGCCGATCGGCCGGCCGAAGGCATGCCGCTCCTTGGCGTACTTCACCGACTCGTCGACACAGCCCTGCGCGAGTCCGGTCGCCAGCGCCGAGATCGCGATCCGGCCCTCGTCCAGGATCCGCAGGAACTGCGCGTAGCCGCGGCCCTCTTCGCCGAGCAGGTTCGCGGCGGGCACACGGACGTCGTCGAAGGACAGCTCACGCGTGTCCGAGGCGTTCCAGCCGACCTTGGAGTACGGGGCGGCGACGGTGAAACCGGGGGTGCCGGACGGGACGATGATCGAGGAGATCAGCGGGCGGCCGTCGGGCTTGCGGCCGGTGACCGCCGTGACCGTGACCAGACCGGTGATGTCCGTGCCGGAGTTGGTGATGAAGCACTTCGAGCCGTTGATGACCCAGTCGTCGCCGTCGCGGACGGCGGTGGTGCGGGTGCCGCCGGCGTCGCTGCCCGCGCCCGGCTCGGTCAGACCGAAGGCGCCCAGGATCTCGCCGCTGCACATCCGGGGCAGCCACTCCTGCTTCTGCTCCTCGGTGCCGAAGCGGTAGACCGGCATCGCGCCGAGCGAGACACCCGCCTCCAGGGTGATGGCGACGGAGGAGTCGACGCGGGCGAGCTCCTCCAGCGCGATGCCGAGGGCGAGGTAGTCGCCGCCCATCCCGCCGTACTCCTCCGGGAAGGGCAGACCGAACAGGCCCATGCGGCCCATCTCGCGGACGATCTCGTACGGGAACTCATGGCGCTCGTAGTAGTCGCCGATCTTCGGGGCGACGACGTCGTGGGCGAACTCCTCCACGGTGCGGCGGAGTTCCTCGTGCTCTTCGGAGAGCCGGTGGTCGAGGGACATGGCTAGGACTCCTTGTGGGAGAGCGCGCGAACGGTACGGGAAGGGCTCGGTCGGCCCAGTTGGTCGGCCATCCACACGCTGGTGGCGGTGAGGGCGGCCAGGTCGACCCCGGTCTCGATGCCGAGGCCGTCGAGCATCCACACGAGGTCCTCGGTGGCGAGGTTGCCCGTGGCGCTCTTCGCGTACGGGCAGCCGCCGAGGCCGCCGGCGGAGGCGTCGACGGTGGTCACGCCGTGCCGGAGCGCGGCGAGGGTGTTGGAGAGCGCCTGCCCGTAGGTGTCGTGGAAGTGCACGGCGATACGGGAGGTGGGCACGCCGGCCTCGTTGAGCCCCCGGAGCAGGGCCTCCACATGGCCGGGGGTGGCGACGCCGATGGTGTCGCCGAGGCTCAGCTCGTCGCACCCCATCTCGGCGAGGGCCTTGGTGACGCGGACGACCTGCTCGACGGGGACGGCGCCCTCCCAGGGGTCGCCGAAGCACATCGAGAGATAGCCGCGGATGCGGAGGCCCTGCTCTATGGCGCGGGTGACGACGGGCTCGAACATGGCGAGGGCCTCGTCGACCGTGCGGTTGAGGTTGGCCTTCGCGAAGGACTCCGTGGCGGAGGCGAAGACGGCGATCTCGCGGGCGCCGAGGGCCATGGCGCGGTCGAGCCCGCGCTCGTTGGGAACGAGGACCGGGAGCCGGGCCGGAACGTCCTTGAGGAGCGGGAACAGCTCCTCGGCGTCCGCCAGCTGGGGCACCCACTTGGGGTGGACGAAGCTGGTCGCCTCGACGGTGGAGAGCCCGGCGGCGGCGAGGCGCCGGACGAATTCGGCCTTCGTCCCGGTCGGGACGACGGTCTTCTCGTTCTGGAGCCCGTCGCGCGGCCCGACCTCGTGGATCCGCACCCGGGCGGGGAGCCCTGGGGCGGGCACGTTCATGGGCAGGCCCGTGGTCATGATTCCTCCCTGGGGGTCACCACGGCGAGGATCTGGTCCATGGCGACGGTGGAGCCGGGGGTGACGTCCAGCTCGGTGACGGTGCCGGCGTGCGGGGCGGAGATGACGTGCTCCATCTTCATGGCCTCGACGACGAGCAGACTCTGGCCGGCCTCGACCTCGTCCCCGACCCCGACCTTCACGACGGTGACGGTCCCGGGCATGGGCGCGGCGAGCGTGTCGGCCCCGCCGTGCCGGGCGCCGGTGAGCGCGGCGGCGACCGGGTCGTGATCGAGGACGTGCCAGGAGTCCCCGTCCCGGCCGAGCCAGATCCCCTCGGGGGAGCTGGCGAGGCGGAAGTGGTGGACGACCCCGTCGAGGTGAACGGTCACGTGGTGGGCGGAGACCTCCCCCACCGCCCCACTTCCCGGAACCTCGCCGGGCGCCGCGTCGAGCAGCAGCTCCGCGGTCTTCCGGTCGCCGCGGACGCGGATCGTCACCGGGTCGTGGCCCGGGACGCGGAAGTGGTGCGGGGTCCAGGCGGGTCGGCCGCCCAGGCGCCAGCCGGTGGGGGCGTCGAACGGGTCCGTCCAGCCCTCGGCCGGGGAAGCCGGGGGGAACTGCCGCAGCAGCGCCGCCGCGGCGTACACCTCGCCGGGGACGCCCGTCGGGACCAGGCTCTCCGCGTCCCGTTCCACCAGGCCCGTGTCCAAGTCGCCGGCCATGACGTCCGGGTGGGACAGGAGGCGGCGCAGGAAGCCCGCGTTCGTCGGGACGCCCAGGGTCGTCGTGTCCGCCAGGGCCGCGCGGAGGCGGCGGAGGGCCGTGGGGCGGTCCGGCGCGTGGACGATGACCTTCGACAGCATCGGGTCGTACAGGCTGCCGACCTCCGTGCCCTCGCTCAGACCCGAGTCCGTGCGGACCCCGTCGCCCTGCGGCTCGTGGAGCGAGAGGACCGTGCCGCCCGAGGGGAGGAAGCCGCGCGCGGGGTCCTCCGCGCAGACGCGGGCCTCGATCGCCCAGCCGTCCAGGCGGATGTCGGACTGGGCGAAGCCCAGCTTCTCGCCCGCCGCCACCCGCAGCTGCCACTCCACCAGGTCGATCCCGGTGATCAGCTCCGTCACCGGGTGCTCCACCTGGAGCCGGGTGTTCATCTCCATGAAGTAGTACGAGGACGGGTGCACGCCCGGCACGATGAACTCGACCGTGCCCGCGCCGACGTACCCGCAGGACCGCGCGGCCTCCACCGCCGCCGCGCCCATCTGCTCGCGGATCTCCGGCGTCAGCAGGACGCTCGGCGCCTCCTCGATGATCTTCTGGTGGCGCCGCTGGAGCGAGCACTCGCGCTCACCGAGGTGCACCACGTTGCCGTGCCCGTCCGCGAGGACCTGGATCTCGATGTGCCGCGGCCGGTCGATCCACCGCTCCACGAGCAGCGTGTCGTCGCCGAACGACGACCGCGCCTCGCGCCGCGCCGCCGCGATCTCGTCGGTCAGCGTCGACAGGTCGCGTACGAGCCGCATTCCCTTGCCGCCGCCGCCCGCCGAAGGCTTCAGCAGGACAGGGGCGCCCAACTCGCGCGCCGCCGCCTCCAGTTCCGGGTCGGCCGCGCCGGGGACGACCGGCACGCCCGCCGCCTTCACCGTCTCCTTCGCCCGGATCTTGTCGCCCATCAGGGAGATCGCGGAGGCCGGCGGGCCGATGAAGACCAGGCCCGCCTCCGCGCACGCCTGCGCGAACCCGGCGTTCTCCGCAAGGAAGCCGTAGCCGGGGTGGACCGCCTGCGCGCCCGTCCGGCGGGCCGCGTCGAGGAGCGCCTCGACCGACAGGTACGACTCGGAGGCCGGCGGCGGACCGATCCGTACCGCCGTGTCCGCCTCCCGTACGTGACGGGCCTCGGCGTCCGCGTCGCTGTACACCGCCACCGAGCGGACGCCGAGCGCCCGCAGCGTGCGGATGACCCGGACCGCGATCTCGCCCCGGTTGGCCACAAGGACTGTGTCGAACATCTTCTGAGGTCCCCTCACATCCGGAAGACGCCGAACTGGGGGTCACCCAGGGGCGCGTTGGCGCAGGCCGTGAGGGCGAGGCCCACCACCTGTCGGGTCTCCATCGGGTCGATGACCCCGTCGTCCCAGAGCCGCGCCGTCGCGTAGTAGGCGTTGCCCTGGGTCTCGTACTGCTCGCGGATCGGGGCCTTGAAGGCGTCCTCTTCCTCCGCGCTCCACTCGTCGCCGAGCTGGTCCCGCTTGACCGTCGCGAGGACGGACGCGGCCTGCTCGCCGCCCATGACCGAGATCTTGGCGTTGGGCCACATCCACAGGAAGCGCGGGGAGTACGCCCGGCCGCACATCGAGTAGTTGCCCGCGCCGTACGAGCCGCCGACGACCACGGTCAGCTTCGGCACGCGCGTGCAGGCCACGGCCGTCACCATCTTGGCGCCGTGCTTGGCGATGCCGCCCGCCTCGTAGTCCTTGCCGACCATGAAGCCCGAGATGTTCTGCAGGAACAGCAGCGGGATGCCGCGCTGGTCGCACAGCTCGATGAAGTGCGCGCCCTTCTGGGCGGACTCGGAGAACAGGATGCCGTTGTTGGCGACGATCCCGACCGGGTGTCCGTGGATCCGGGCGAAGCCGGTGACCAGCGTCTGCCCGTACTCGGCCTTGAACTCCTGGAAGCGGGAGGCGTCCACGATCCGCGCGATGACCTCGCGGACATCGTACGGGGTACGGGAGTCCACCGGCACCGCGCCGTAGAGACCCGCCGGGTCCACCTTCGGCTCCTCGACCGGCTCGACCGACCAGGGCAGCTCGCCGCGCGCCGGGAGGGTGGCGACGATGTTGCGGACGATGCGCAGCGCGTGGGCGTCGTCCTCCGCGAGATGGTCGGTGACACCGGACGTACGGGAGTGCACCTCGCCGCCGCCCAGCTCCTCCGCCGTGACGACCTCACCGGTCGCGGCCTTCACCAGCGGCGGACCGCCCAGGAAGATCGTGCCCTGGTTCCGTACGATCACGGCCTCGTCGCTCATGGCCGGGACGTACGCGCCACCGGCCGTGCAGGAGCCGAGGACCGCCGCGATCTGCGGGATGCCGGCGCCGGACATCCGGGCCTGGTTGTAGAAGATCCGGCCGAAGTGCTCGCGGTCCGGGAAGACCTCGTCCTGCATCGGCAGGAACGCGCCGCCGGAGTCCACGAGGTAGAGGCAGGGGAGCCGATTCTCCAGCGCCACCTCCTGGGCCCGCAGATGCTTCTTCACCGTCATCGGGTAGTACGTGCCGCCCTTGACGGTCGCGTCGTTGGCGACGATCACGCACTCGCGGCCCGAGACCCGGCCGATGCCGGCGATGACTCCGGCGGCCGGTGCCTGGTCGCCGTACATCCCGTTCGCGGCGAGCGGGGCCAGCTCCAGGAAGGGCGACCCCGGGTCCAGGACGGTGTCCACGCGGTCCCGCGGCAGCAGTTTGCCGCGCGCGGTGTGCCGGGCGCGGGCCTTCTCGCCGCCGCCGAGCGCGGCCGCGGCGAGTTTGGCGCGCAGCGCGGCGGCCAGCTCGTGGTGGGCCGCCTCGTTGGCCTGCCAGGCCGGCGACGCGGGGTCCGCCGCGCTCGTCAGCACAGGTGCCTGCTGCATCGACTGAGCTCCCTTGCTCGGTTAATGAGCGTTAACGTATGGCTTTCAGGTTAACGACCGCTAACCCCATTGTCTAGAATCGATTCCATGACCACCACCGCCAGGACCGACGCCCCCACGCGCCGCGAGCAGATCCTCAAGGAGGCCGCTCGCCTCTTCGCCGAGCGTGGGTTCCACGGCGTCGGCGTCGACGAGATAGGAGCCGCCGTCGGTATCAGCGGCCCCGGGCTCTACCGGCACTTCGCGGGCAAGGACGCGATGCTGGCCGAGCTGCTCGTCGGGATCAGCGAGCGGCTCCTCGACGGCGGGCGGCTGCGCGTGGGCGAGGGGGAGAGCGACCCGCGGGCGCTGCTCGGCTCGCTCATCGACAGCCACATCGACTTCGCGCTCGACGACCGGCCGCTGATCACCCTCCACGACCGGGAGCTGGACCGGCTGAAGGACGAGGACCGCAAGCGGGTGCGACAGCTCCAGCGGCAGTACGTGGAGCTGTGGGTGGCGGTCGTACGGGAGCTGTACCCGACGGCCGGGGAGTCCGAGGCGCGGGCCGCCGTGCACGCCGTCTTCGGGCTGCTGAACTCGACCCCGCACCTCGCGGCGCTCGGCCGCCACTCGATGGAGGAGCTGCTCAGGCGCCTGGCGCACGGGGCGTTCGGGGCGCTCGCGGAGGCGTAACCACCGGTCCATGGGGTGGAATCGGGCCGCCGGCGACGCAGCGGCCCGGCAGAATGAGGCCCATGCCGATACTCAGCCGCCCCGCCCTCGTCGAGCACCTTGTACGGACCCGGATCGCAGGTGATGTCGCCACCCCGCGCGACAACAACCTCTCTCACTACCGCAAGCTCGCCAACGGCGACCGGCACTACTGGCTCGGCCTCGAGCTCGGCGACCGGTGGACCGACGAGCAGGACGTGCTCGCCGTCATGGCCGAGCGGTGCGGGGTCAACGACGACCCCGCCCACCGCACCGGGCAGGACACCATCGACCCCGACCTGACCGTCGACGCCCTCGACCGGGCGGCCGCCCGTCTGCGCAAGGCCGCCGCGGGCAAGGAGCGGGTGCTGTTCGCGACCGGTCACCCCGGCGCGCTGATCGACGCCCACAGCCGGGTAGCCGCCGCCCTGCGGGCCAAGGGCTGCGACATCGTACGGATCCCCGGCGGGCTCATCGCGGACGAGGGGTACGTCGTGCAGTTCGCCGACGTCGCCGTCTTCGAGCGCGGCGCCACCCTCTGGCACACCCATTCGCCCGAACCCATGAACGCGATCCTGGACGCCCTCGGCGAGGACGGCCGGCCGGACCTCGTCGTCGCCGACCACGGCTGGGCCGGGCGCGCGGGCCAGCGGGGCGTCGACTCCGTCGGCTACGCCGACTGCAACGACCCCGCCCTCTTCATCGGCGAGGCCGAGGGCACCATGCAGGTCACGATCCCCCTGGACGACCACGTCCTGGACCCCCGCTCCTACGAGCCGCTCACCGACTACCTGCTCGACGCGTCCGGCCTGCTCTGACCCGGGGCCACCCCCGGTGTCGGGTCCAGATAGACCCGACGGACGGCGGGGAAGCGCTCCCGTAGCTGCTCCTCCGCCTCCTCGCAGGCCCACTCGACCTGCTCGGCCGAGGACACGTCACGGAAATCGACCTTCGCGGCGATCATGACCTCGTCCGGGCCCTGGATCAGCGTCGTCAGCTCCAGCACGTCGATGATGTGCGGCACCGAGAGCAGCTCCTCGCGGACAGCCTCCCGCATCGGCCGCGGCAGCGGGCGGCCGATCAGCAGCTCCGCGTTGGAGCGGCCCAACACCCACGCCACGTACACCAGCAGCGCGCCGATGAGGATCGAGGCGACGCCGTCCCACACCGCCGAGCCGCTGATCTCGACGCCGAGCAGGCCGCCCGCCGCGAGGAGCAGACCGGCCAGGGCCGCCGAGTCCTCCATCACGACGGCCTTGACGGTGGTGTCGGGAGTGTGCCGCAGATAGCGGCCGAAGGGCGCCTTCATCCGCTCCGCCTCGCCCCTGACCTGACGGACGGCGGTCCGCAGGGAGAAGCCCTCCAGCACGAAGGCGACGCCGAGCACGATGTACGAGATCAGCGGGTCGCCCATCTCCTCGCCGTGGACGAGCGTGTGGACGCCGTCGTAGACCGAGAAGACCGCGCCGCCGACGAAGGTGGCGACGGCGGCGAGCAGCGCCCAGACGTAGCGCTCGCCGGCGTACCCGAGCGGATGGTCCTCGTCCGCCGGCTTCTCGCTCCGCTTGAGCGCGGTGAGCAGCATGACCTCGGTGACCGTGTCGGCGACCGAATGGGCCGCCTCGGAGAGCATCGCGCTCGATCCGCTGATCACACCCGCCACCGCCTTGGCGGCGGCGATCCCGAGGTTCGCCACCGCCGCCACGATCACCGTGAACACGCTCTCGCCCTGTTCCGCCATGGACCGGACGGTATGTCCGGTCCGGGGCGCGGAAGGAGAACGACACCACCCCTCCCGAACGACGGTGCTGGAAATGAGTCATGGCTGGTTTCATCAGCCACATGCGCTCGATGCTGAGCGCACGCACCGTCGTCCCGTCAGTCTCCGACGGCAGCAGCACCGCCCCGCACCTGCGCCGGGCGGCGGAGTCGGACGAGGGAGGCCGCGGTCTGTTCCTGGTGGCCCAGTTCGCGGAGCGCTGGGGAACCCGGTACACCGCCGAGGGCAAGGTCATCTGGACGGAACAGATCATCCCCGGCCGGATGCCCGGCCGGGGATGATTCCGCGATGTCCGTCGCCTCAGCGCGGGACGCGGACGACGCCCTCCTGGATGACGGAGATCGCCAGCTTCCCGTCCTGCGTGTAGATCCGCGCCTGGCCGAGCCCCCGCCCGCCCGAGGCGGACGGCGACTCCTGGTCGTACAGCAGCCACTCGTCGGCCCGGAACGGCCGGTGGAACCACATCGCGTGGTCCAGCGACGCCCCGACGACGTCGCCGACCGCCCAGCCGCCGCGCCCGTGGGCGAGCAGCACCGAGTCGAGCAGCGTCATGTCGGAGACGTACGTCGCCAGACAGACGTGCAGCAGCGGGTCGTCGGCGAGCTTGCCGTTCGTACGGAACCAGACCTGCGAGCGCGGCTCGCGCGGCTCCCCGACGGAGCCCCACGGCGGCACCTCGGCGTACCGCAGGTCCACCGCCGCCCGCGCCTCGACCAGCCGTGCGGCCACGTCCGCCGGAAGGTGCCGGGGCAGCATCTCGGCCGCCGTCGGCAGGGACTCCGGGTCCGGCGCGGCCGGCATGTCGTACTGGTGCTCAAGCCCCTCCTCGTACGTCTGGAAGGACGCGGAGAGGTGGAAGATCGGCCGTCCGTGCTGGACGGCGACGACCCGGCGGGTGGTGAAGGAGCGGCCGTCGCGGATCCGGTCCACGGTGTAGACGATCGGCGCGCCCGGGTCCCCGGCGCGCAGGAAGTACGCGTGCAGGGAGTGGGCGAGGCGGTCTTCCGGGACGGTCCGCCCCGCCGCCACCAGCGCCTGGGCGGCCACCTGGCCGCCGAAGACGCGGGGGACGACGGCGGAGCGGGACTGTCCCCGGAAGAGGTTCTGCTCGATCTGCTCCAGGTCGAGCAGATCGAGCAGGGCGTCGAGAGCCTCGGGCACTTACAGACCCATCGACTTGGCGATGATCGACTTCATGATCTCGCTGGTGCCGCCGTAGATGCGGTTGACGCGGTTGTCGGCGTACAGGCGCGCGATCGGGTACTCGTTCATGTAGCCGTAGCCGCCGTGCAGCTGGAGGCAGCGGTCGATCACGCGGTGCGCGACCTCGGTGCAGAAGAGCTTCGCGCTCGCGGCCTCGGCCGGGGTCAGCTCGCCCGCGTCCAGGGCCTCCAGGGCGCGGTCGGCGACGGCCTCGGCGGCGTCCACCTCGGCCTGGCAGGCGGCCAGCTCGAACTTGGTGTTCTGGAAGTGCGCGACCGGCTTGCCGAAGACGGTGCGCTCCTGCACGTACTGCTGGGCGAACCGGACGGCGGCCTTGGCCTGCGCGTAGGCGCCGAAGGCGATGCCCCAGCGCTCGGAGGCGAGGTTGTGGCCGAGGTAGTAGAAGCCCTTGTTCTCCTCGCCGAGCAGGTCCTCGACCGGCACCTTCACGTCGACGAACGCCAGCTCGGCGGTGTCGGAGGTGCGCAGGCCGAGCTTGTCCAGCTTGCGGCCGATGGAGTAGCCCTCGGACTTGGTGTCCACGGCGAAGAGGGAGATGCCGTGGCGGCGGTCCTCGGCCGTCGGGGCGGACGTACGGGCGCAGACGATCACGCGGTCGGCGTGGACGCCACCGGTGATGAAGGTCTTGGCGCCGTTGAGGACGTAGTGCGTGCCGTCCTCGGAGAGCTTGGCGGTGGTCTTCATGCCCGCGACGTCGGAGCCGGTGCCCGGCTCGGTCATCGCCAGCGCCCACATCTCGTCACCGGAGACGAAGTTCGGGAGGTAACGCTTCTTCTGCTCGTCGGTGGCGAGCATCTTGATGTACGGCAGGGCGAGCAGCACGTGCACGCCGGAGCCGCCGAACTGGACGCCCGCGCGCGAGGTCTCCTCGTAGAGGACGGCCTCGAACTTGTGGGTGTCCAGGCCCGCGCCGCCGAACTCCTCGGGGACGTTGATGCCGAAGATGCCCAGCTCGCCGAGCTTGCCGTAGAACTCGCGCGGCGCCTGGCCCGCGGCGAACCACTCGTCGTAGACGGGGACGACCTCGGCCTCGATGAAGGCCCGGATGGTCTCCCGGAACGCCTCGTGGTCCTCGTTGAATACCGTACGGCGCACGAGCCGCCTCCTTCGGAGTCCTGGGTACCTGACGCACTATGCCTAAGCGCTTGCTCAGTCAAGTTACCCATCGGTTCGCGCCGCTGTCCAGATCTGGAGCCCTCAGCGTTGCCCACATCACGTCCGGTCAGAGCCGAGGCGCCTCGCCGGTGATCCAGCGGTGGTTGAGGGTGTCGTACTCGAAGACCGGGCGTCCCTCGATGCCGCTCGTACGGAACGGCCGGCCGTCGTCGGTGATCCGGACCGTGCCGGAGCGGCCCTCGCTGCTCCACTCCAGCTCCAGGTACCAACGGCAGTCGCAGCCGGCCGCCCCCGCCGAGACCAGCAGCTCCTCCGGCTCGGCGGCGCTGACCGCGTACGGGAAGGAGACCGCCGGGAGCGTGCGGCCTTCCTCCCCGGAGGCGTCGTACCCGTCCAGCGCCCGCGCCACCGGCCGCGGCCGGTCCAGGTCCACCTCGAAACGGCGCGGCGTCACCGCCCCGCCGCACCCGTCGTCCATCCGGTACGCCGCCCACGGCAGCGGCGCGCCCCGCTCCACCACCCGCACGTGCAGTGCCTGGAGCACCACCGCCGCCGCGCCCTTCCCCTGTACCGACACCCGCACCAGCGTCTCCCCGCCGTCCACGGCCCCCTGCGCCGCCGCCCAGCTCCGCGCGTCGGCCGCCTCCGGCGGGGGAGGGGGCGTCCGCTCCACGAGGTAGGTGTGCCCGCACCCGTTCTTCCAGATGTGCGAGGCGACCGTCCACGTCAGCGGCGCCGGTGGTTCAGCGGCCCGCTCCCGGGCCTTCCCGGGCTGGAGTACGGCTCCGAGCGTCACCGTCCCCACGACCGCCAGCGCCCCGACGACCACGCCCATCCACCGCCACCGGAGCCTCCGCCGCTCGGACGGGAGGCCCGGCACGTGCGCATGCACGGGCTCGGGCTCGGGCGCCGCCTCCGGGGTCGGCGCGGGTTCAAGGCCGGGCTCGGGCGCCGGCTCCGCGCCGGGTTCCGGTGCCGGGGGGCGGCGGGCGCCGTCCGCGCGGGTCCAGGCCACCTCCAGGGCCCGCCGCTCCTCCTCGTCCGCCCCGCACAGCAGGGCGAGGCGGTCGACCACGGCGAACTCCTCCGGGACGGTCGTGCCGGAGCAGTAGCGGTGGAGGGTGGACGCGCTGACGCTCAGGCGCCGGCCCAGCGCCTCGTAACTCCTCCCGTCCCGCGCCTTCAGCGCGCGCACGAGCCGCGCGAACTCCTCGACGGCGGCGTCCTTCGGCATTCCATCCCCCTCGACCCTGCGTCCCACCCTTCACGTCCTTGCACGTCAGCGGGGGTGGAATGGTTCCGGGACGGATGGTGGGCGCGTCACCGTTGCAGTCGGCGGGCGCCGGCCCGACGCTGGTCGAGCACTGACCGAACGACCCGACGGGGGATCCACCACCATGAACAAGCTCCGTACCGCACTCGCCACCACCGCCGCTGCCGCACTGGGCCTCGCGGCCCTCGCCACGGCCCCGGCGCAGGCCGCCGCCCAGCCCGCCTTCCTCGCCGCATCCCAGATGCCGCCGTCGTCGACGCCGTGGACCGCCACCCAGGTCTTCACCGGCGTCCCGGAGAACGGCGGCGCCCTCTGCGCCCCGTACAAGATCCCGGCGCAGAACTCCCGCTACCGCGAGTTCAGCACCGAGCTCGACACCAACGGCGTCCAGATCACCACCGTCGCCCGCACCGAGGCCGACGCGGTGAAGCTGGTCGACACCCTCCGCAAGGCCCTCGCCGGCTGCGGGCCCCTGCTGGAGCGGCAGAACCCGGGCCTGCACGCCGTCAGCGCCTCCCACGGGAAGCTCGCCGTCGAGGAGGGCGCCTGGGTCTACAGCCTGGACACCGCCGACCCGGAGGTCGGCAACACCGACATCCACCTGTTCGCGGTGGGCCGTGACGGCCGGACCGTCACCCTCGTCCGCTGGGGTCAGATGGGCGACTTCAAGGACGCCCCGCTGACCGCCTTCCGGACCACGACGCGCACCGCCGTGAACAAGCTCTGGCCCTGATCCGGGCCCGGAGCGCCTGATCCGGGGCCAGAGCGCCCGGCGCCGCGGTCACCCGGGGCACCCGCCGGGGGACGCTGCAGCACTTCCCGGTCGACTACGGCCCGGCCGAGCCGTGGGCGCGCGGTGCGCCGACCAACGTCACCCCGGACGGCGGGTCGGCGC
>NZ_JBHWBS010000001.1:262576-265893 GCF_042735655.1 Streptomyces sp. NPDC059567
CGCCCGCCGCGCCCGCGAGCGCGCGCCCCGGCGCCCCCCGCGCCCGCGCCGCGGGGGCGGCGCCCCCCCCCCCCCCCCCCCCGCGGGGGGCCGGGGCACCCGGCCGAGGGCGAACCACAGCTCCATCCGTACGTCCGCGTCGTCCAGGTCCATGTCCAGGAGCGTGGAGCAGCGCGCGATGCGTTGGCGGACGGTGTTGCGGTGGATGTCCAGGGCGACGGCCGTGCGGTCCCAACTGCCGTGGAGCGAGAGCCAGGTGCGCAGCGTCTCGGTGAGCGGCTCGCCGATCGGCGCGAGCACGCTCCGGGCGTACGCGGCCGCCTCCGCCGGGTCCATCAGCCCGCCGAACCCGGCGGGCCGATGGCGTACGAGCTCCGCGCGGGTCGCCTGCGCCCGCCGCAGCGCCCGCCCGGCCTGCGCGTCGCCGACGGCGAGATCCCGGGCCTCGACGGGGGAGCTGACCCCGAGGGTCCACCCGGGCTGCGCGGTGGCGGGGGACGAGGCGGGCAGGAGGAGCCGGACCGTGTCGTCGTCCGGGGCGCCCGTGTCGAGCAGCGAGGTGCCCAGGGCGGACGCCAGGGTCGACGCGGCGAACGGGGTGGTGTCGCCGCCGTGGGCGTGGACCACCGTCCAGGGGCCCGGGCCCAGGGCGGTCGCCGCCTCGGCCGGGGGCGTGCCGAGCAGCAGGCGGACCAGGGCCGCGTCCCGGGCCGAGACGTCCGCGCCGCGGTGCGGGGCGGTCAGCAGGGAGAGCAGGACGACCGCCACCCCGGCGATCGTGTGGTCCGCGGCCTCCCGCCGCTCGGCCGCCACACCCAGCGCCAGCCCGTCGCCGCCTCCCAGCGCGTAGGCCGCGAGCACCATCCCGCCACCGTCCCCGCTCGCCGACGCCGGTCTGCCGGGGCGCGGGCCCACCACCTCCGCCAGGTGCCGCAGCGCTTCCTCCGCCTCCGTCCCGATCGCCCGCCCCGCCGCCGCGTACGCCGTGCCGTCCGCCGCGTACAGCACCGCACGCCCGCCGAGCCGGGACGCCAGCGCGCCGAGGACCGCCGGGACCGGGGCCGGCCGGGCGGCCGCCGTGGCCAGTGACTGCTGCGCCTCGGTCACCCGGCGCAGCTCGCGGAGGCGGGCCTCCGCCATCAGCCGCCACACCGCCCGGGCCACCGCTGTGAACGGCGTCTGCGGGGGTACTTCGAGCAGCGGCAGTCCATGCCGCTCGCAGGCCGCGACGAGCTCCGCCGGAACGGTGTCGTACACCGGCGCGACCCCGAAGCCGAGCGCCGCCGCCCCCGCCTCCACCACCCGCTCGACGTACTGCGCAGGATCGGTGAGCTGGACGCCCGCCGTCATCAGCAGCTCGCCGCCGAGCAGATACGGATACGGGTCGGCCATCTCGGAGGTGTGCACCCAGTGGACGGACGCGTCCTCGGGCCCGGCCAGCAGCCGCAGGCCGAGGTCCTTCCGGCCGAGCAGCGCGGCCAGTGAGACGGGTGGGGCGGGCGGGGCCGGTGGTGGGGGCGTGGGCTCCTGTGCGGACATGGGTGTGGACCCTTCGTACATCCCGCGTGTGAACAGTGGATGAAACGTACACTTCATCGTCGCTTTCCGGCCACCTACTGTCGTCCCATCCAGCGGCCGCGGGTACGGGCGGATGTCCCCGCGATCAGTCACTGGAGTCACTCCACCCGCACGACACGCCACCGAAGTGAACGAGGGAGGGCCCCATGGCCGTCGACTACACAGTGATCGTCCTGTACTTGGCCGGGATGCTCGCGATGGGCTGGTGGGGTATGCGCCGCGCCAAGTCGAAGAGCGAGTTCCTGGTCGCGGGCCGTCGCCTCGGGCCCTGGATGTACTCCGGGACCATGGCCGCCATCGTCCTCGGCGGCGCCTCCACCATCGGTGGCGTGGGCCTCGGCTACAAGTACGGCCTCTCCGGCGCCTGGATGGTCTTCACCATCGGCCTCGGCCTGCTGGCTCTCTCCGTCTTCTTCTCCGCCCGCATCGCCCGGCTGAAGGTCTACACCGTCTCCGAGATGCTCGACCTGCGCTACGGCGGAAAGGCCGGCGTCATCTCGGGCGTGGTCATGTGGGCCTACACGCTGATGCTCGCGGTCACCTCGACCATCGCGTACGCCACGATCTTCGACGTCCTCTTCGACATGCCCCGCACGGTCGCGATCGTCCTCGGCGGTGCCATCGTCGTGGCGTACTCGACGCTCGGCGGCATGTGGTCCATCACCCTCACCGACATGGTGCAGTTCGTGGTGAAGACCATCGGCGTGCTGATCCTGCTGCTGCCCATCGCCGTGATCAAGGCCGGCGGCTTCGCCGAGATGAAGGCCCAGCTGCCCACCGAGTACTTCGCGCCGCTCGGCATCGGCGGCGAGACGATCTTCACCTACGTGCTGATCTACACCTTCGGCATGCTCATCGGCCAGGACATCTGGCAGCGGGTCTTCACCGCCCGGACCGACAAGGTCGCCAAGTGGGGCGGCACCGTCGCCGGCACGTACTGCCTCGTCTACGCCCTCGCCGGCGCCGTCATCGGCACCGCGGCCAAGGTGCTCTACCCGAACCTGCCCAGCGCCGACGACGCCTTCGCGACCATCGTCAAGGACGAGCTGCCCATGGGTGTGCGGGGCCTGGTCCTCGCCGCCGCGCTGGCCGCCGTCATGTCGACCTCCTCCGGCGCGCTGATCGCCTGCGCCACCGTCGCCAACAACGACATCTGGTCGAGGCTGCGCGGGCTGACCACAGGGGGCGGCGACGACCACGACGAGGTGAAGGGCAACCGCCTCTTCATCCTCCTCATGGGCATCGCCACCATCTGCATCGCCATCGCCCTGAACGACGTGGTGCAGGCCCTGACCGTCGCCTACAACCTGCTGGTCGGCGGGCTGCTCGTGCCGATCCTCGGCGGCCTGCTGTGGCGCCGCGGCACCGTGCAGGGAGCCCTGGCCGCGGTCACCGTCGGCGGCCTGTCCGTGATTGGCCTGATGTGGACTTACGGAATCTTGGCAAATGAGCCTGTTTACTATGGTTTGTTGGCCTCGCTCGCCGCATATGTGATCGTTTCCCTGGCGACCCGCCCGACGGACGCCGCCGTGCTCGCGAACTGGCGCGCCCGGCTGGCGGGCCAGGACGCGGCCGACGCCGAAGCGACGCCGGAGACCGTGCCGGCCGCCGCGACCGGCTGACCGCACCGCAGACACCCGGTCGGGGGGCCCCCCCCCCCCGGCCCCCCCCCCGGCCCCCCCCCCAAAACCCCCCCCGGGGCCGCCCCACACACCCCCCCCCACACCCAGACCCCGCCC
>NZ_JBHWBS010000001.1:265903-276386 GCF_042735655.1 Streptomyces sp. NPDC059567
CGGGCGGCCCGCCCCCCCGGCCCCCGGGGGGGGGCCCCGAGACCCGAGGCCCCCGACCGGACCCCCACCGATACACCCCAGGAGGACCCGACCATGAGCAGCGACCAGAACGCCTTCCGCGGCCCGACCGACTCGTCCCGCATCCCGCGGTACGCCGGTCCCGCGACGTTCGCCCGGCTGCCGCGACTCGACGAGGTCGGCACCACCGACATCGCCGTGGTCGGCGTCCCCTTCGACAGCGGCGTCTCCTACCGCCCCGGCGCCCGCTTCGGCGGCAACGCGATCCGCGAGGCCTCCCGCCTCCTGCGCCCGTACAACCCGGCGCAGGACGCCTCGCCGTTCGCGCTGGCCCAGGTCGCCGACGCCGGTGACATCGCCGCCAACCCGTTCAACATCAACGAGGCCGTCGAGACGATCGAGGCCGCGGCCGACGACCTGCTCGGCACCGGTGCCCGGATGATGACCCTCGGCGGCGACCACACCATCGCCCTGCCGCTGCTGCGCTCCGTCGCCAAGAAGCACGGCCCGGTCGCCCTGCTCCACTTCGACGCGCACCTCGACACCTGGGACACCTACTTCGGCGCCGAGTACACCCACGGCACCCCGTTCCGCCGCGCCGTCGAGGAGGGCATCCTCGACACCGAGGCGCTCTCCCACGTCGGCACACGCGGCCCGCTGTACGGCAAGCAGGACCTCACCGACGACGAGAAGATGGGCTTCGGCATCGTCACCTCGGCGGACATCTACCGCCGCGGCGCCGACGAGGTCGCCGACCAGCTCCGTCAGCGCATCGGCAACCGCCCGCTGTACATCTCCATCGACATCGACTGCCTCGACCCGGCCCACGCGCCCGGCACCGGCACCCCGGAGGCGGGCGGCATGACCTCCCGCGAGCTCCTGGAGATCCTGCGCGGTCTGTCCTCCTGCAACCTGGTGTCGGCCGACGTCGTCGAGGTCGCCCCGGCCTACGACCACGCCGAGATCACCGCGGTCGCCGCCTCGCACACGGCGTACGAACTGACGACGATCATGTCCCGCCAGATCGCGGAGAGCCGCGCGGCTCAGTAGGCGCTCGCCAGGCGCCGGCGCGCGGGCAGCGCGCCACGCCCGGCTGTCGCGCGGGCCGTGCTCATACCTTCCGCAGGGCCGGGGGTCCCCCCCCGGGCGACGTGTGGGGGAGGGTGGGCACGACCCGACCGCCGGGCCGCACCCGACCGACCACGCCACGCCCCCGAGGGACTCGTCCATGACGCACGACCACGACCTGGTACTCCGCCCCACCGCCGCACAGACGGAGGCCGCGCTGAACCCGCCCGCCGGGCGGAACGGCGGAGACCTCGTCGTCGAGACCCTCAGCGGTCTCGGCGCCACCACCGTCTTCGGCCTGCCCGGCCAGCACGCCCTCGGCATGTTCGACGCGCTGCGCCGCTCCTCCCTCACGTACGTCGGACTGCGCGTCGAGAACAACGCGGGCTTCGCCGCCGACGCGTACGGCCGGATGACCGGCGAGGCGGCCCCGCTGCTGCTCTCCACCGGCCCCGGCGCGCTGATGTCGCTCGCCGCGCTCCAGGAGGCGGCGGCCGCCTCCGCGCCGGTCCTCGCGATCGGCAGCCAGATCCCGGTGGCCGGACTCGGTGGCGGCCGGCACGGCTACCTCCACGAGCTGCGTGACCAGCAGGCGTCCTTCCGGGACATCGTGAAGTCGGTGCACACCGTCCGTACGCAGTCCCAGATCCCGTCCGCGATCGCGGCGGCCTGGGAGTCGGCGCTGACCGCGCCGCACGGGCCCGTCTGGGTCGAGATCCCGCAGGACGTCCTCCTCGCGGAGACCGCCCTGCCGGTCGTGACGGCGATGGACGCGACGCCCGAGGAGGTCGTCCCCCGTCCCGAGCTGACGGCGGTGGCGGCCCACCTCCTCGCGAACGCCGAGCGGCCCGCGATCATCGCGGGCGGCGGAGTCGTCCGCTCCGACGCGTCCGGCAAGCTGCGCGCGCTCGCCGAGCGGATCGACGCGCCCGTGGTCACCACCTTCGGCGGCAAGGGCGCCTTCCCCTGGGAGCACCCGCTCTCGCTGCAGTCCTGGCTGGAGGACCGGCACACCACCGACTTCCTGGAGGACGCGGACGTCCTGCTGGTCGTCGGATCCGGCCTCGGCGAGCTGTCCTCGAACTACCACACCTTCGCCCCGCGCGGCCGGGTGATCCAGATCGAGGCGGACGCGGGCAAGCTGGAGTCGAACCACCCGGCGCTCGGCATCCACGCGGACGCCCGCCTGGCGCTCTCCGCGCTCCTGGAGACGGTGGAGGCACGCGAGGACGCCGGCGCCCCGGAGCGCGTCAAGGCGGTCCTCACCAAGGTCCGGGACCGGTTCGCGGCCCAGGACCTCGGCCTGGAGCAGCGGATCGTGGCCTCGGTCCGCGAGGCGCTGCCGGACGACTCGCCCAGCTTCTGGGACATGACGATCCTCGCCTACTGGGCCTGGTCGGCCTTCGACGCCCGACACCCGAACACGATGCACTCCGCCCAGGGCGCCGGCGGCCTCGGCTACGGCTTCCCCGCCGCCCTCGGCGCCGCGGCGGCCGACCCGACCCGGCCGGTCCTCGCGGTCTCGGGCGACGGCGGCGCGATGTACTCGATCGCGGAGCTGGCGACGGCGAAGCAGTACGGCTTCGACGTCACCTGGCTGATCGTCGACGACGGCGGTTACGGCATCCTGCGCGAGTACATGACGGACGCGTTCGGCGAGGCCACGGGCACGGAGCTGGCCCGTCCGGACTTCGTCGCCCTCGCGGAATCCTTCGGCGTCCCGGCGGCCCGCACGACCCCCGAATCCCTGACGGCCGACCTCGCGAAGGCCCTGGCGACCCCGGGCCCCTCGGTCGTGGTCCTGCCGGCCCTCCTGCGCATGTTCGAGCCGACGCACCTCTGAGCCCCGCGCGCACCCGAGCACGACGGCCCCTGGTCCTAGGACCAGGGGCCGGTCTTGTCCCGGCTTTTGTTGCGGCGGGATGAAATCCCACCTCACCCGTGTTGGTGCCTTCCGGTAGAGCAGGACGAACGGGAGGCGACCACGTGGCCGCGGCGGGGCAGGAACAGGCGGATCGGCAGGCGCCGAAGGCGCAGGGCTGGGCGCGCAGGCTGGCCGGGTACGCGTGGCGGTACAAGGCCAACGTGGTGCTCGCGCTCGGGTCCTCCCTGGCCGGCATGGCGGTCCTCGCCCTCGTACCGCTCATCACCAAGGTCATCATCGACGACGTCATCGGGGCGAAGACGAAGTCCCTCGCCGTCTGGACCGGCCTCCTCCTCGCGTCCGCCGTCGTCGTCTACGTCCTCACCTACGTCCGCCGCTACTACGGCGGCCGGCTCGCCCTCGACGTCCAGCACGACCTCCGTACCGAGATGTACGGCACCATCACCCGGCTCGACGGCCGACGGCAGGACGAGCTGTCCACCGGGCAGGTCGTCGGGCGGGCCACGAGCGACCTCCAGCTCATCCAGGGCCTGCTCTTCATGCTCCCGATGACGATCGGGAACATCCTGCTCTTCGGGATCTCCCTCGGAGTGATGGCCGCCCTCTCCCTCCCGCTCACCCTCGTCGCCCTCGCCGTCGCCCCCGCCCTCTGGTTCATCGCCAAGCGCAGCCGCACCCGCCTCCACCCCGCCACCTGGTACGCCCAGGCACAGGCCGCCGCCGTCGCCGGGGTCGTCGACGGGTCCGTGACCGGTGTCCGCGTCGTCAAGGGCTTCGGCCAGGAGGACCAGGAGACCGGCAAGATCCGCGATGCCAGCCGCAAGCTCTTCGCGGGCCGGCTGCGCACGATCCGGCTCAATTCGAGGTACACCCCCGCCCTCCAGGCCGTCCCCGCCCTCGGCCAGGTCGCCGTCCTCGCGCTCGGCGGCTGGCTCGCCACCCGCGGCCAGATCACGCTCGGCACCTTCGTCGCCTTCTCCGCCTACCTCGCCTCGCTCGTCGGCCCGGTCCGGATGCTCGCCATGGTCCTCACCGTCGGCCAGCAGGCCCGCGCGGGCGTCGACCGGGTCCTGGAGCTCATCGACACCGAGCCGGTCATCAAGGACGGCACCAAGGAGCTGCCGGCGGACGCCGGGGCCACGGTCGAGTTCGACGACGTGGGCTTCGCCTACGAGGACGGCCGCCCCGTCCTCGACGGCTTCTCCCTGGAGATCCGTGCAGGCGAGACCGTCGCCGTCGTCGGCGCCTCCGGCTCCGGCAAGTCCACCGTCTCGCTCCTGCTGCCCCGCTTCTACGACGTCACCCATGGTGCCGTCCTCGTCGGCGGCCACGACGTCCGCGAGCTCACCCTCGACTCGCTGCGCGCCGCCATCGGACTCGTCCCCGAGGACAGCTTCCTGTTCTCCGACACCGTCCGCGCCAACATCGCGTACGGGCACCCGGACGCCACCCAGGAGCAGATCGAGACCGCCGCCCGCGCCGCCCAGGCCGACCGTTTCATCGCCGAGCTGCCCGCCGGCTACGACACCACCGTGGGCGAGCACGGCCTCACCCTCTCCGGCGGCCAGCGCCAGCGCATCGCGCTCGCCCGCGCCATCCTCACCGACCCCCGGCTCCTCCTCCTCGACGACGCCACCTCCGCCGTCGACGCGCGCGTGGAGCACGAGATCCACGAGGCCCTCGCCTCCGTGATGGCCGGCCGCACCACGCTCCTCATCGCCCACCGCCGCTCCACCCTCGGCCTCGCCGACCGGATCGCCGTCCTCGACGACGGCCGGCTCTCCGACATCGGCACCCACGAGGAGCTGGAGGAGCGCTCCGCGCTCTACCGGCAGCTCCTCACCGACCCCGACGAGCTCGGCGGCGTCTCGCCCGGCCACACCGTGCCCGTCGAGGTGCCCGAGGACCGCAGCCTGCGCGCCGAACTGGACGCCGAGTTCGACGCCGAACGCGGCATCACCCCCACCCTCTGGGTACGGGAGGAGACCCCCGCCGAGGAGTCGGCGGCCCCCGGAGCCACCCCCGAACTGCTCGCGGCCGTCGAGGCGCTGCCGCCCGCCACCGACACGCCCGACGTCGACGAGGCGCGGGCCGTCACCCCCGAGGAGTCCTACGGACTGCGCCGCCTGCTGCGCGGCTTCCGCACCCCGCTCCTCATCAGCCTCGGCCTCGTCGCCGTCGACGCCGGCATGGGCCTGCTGCTGCCGGTCCTGATCCGGCACGGCATCGACGACGGCGTGAACAAGCTCGCCATGGGCGCCGTCTGGGCCGCCTCCGCGCTCGCCCTGCTGACCGTCGTCGTCCAGTGGTTCGCCCAGACCGCCGAGATCAAGATGACAGGCCGCACCGGCGAACGCGTCCTCTACGCCCTGCGCCTGAAGATCTTCGCCCAGCTCCAGCGGCTCGGCCTCGACTACTACGAGCGCGAGCTCACCGGCCGGATCATGACCCGGATGACGACGGACGTGGACGCGCTGTCCACCTTCCTCCAGACCGGGCTCGTCACCGCGTTCGTCTCCGTCACGACCTTCTTCGGGATCATGGGCGCGCTGCTCGTCCTCGACCTCCAGCTCGCCCTGGTCGTCTTCGCGACGCTCCCGGTCCTCGCCGTCGCCACGTACTTCTTCCGCCGCTCCAGCGTGAAGGCGTACGAGCTGGCGAGGGAACGCATCAGCGTCGTCAACGCCGACCTCCAGGAGTCGGTCTCCGGCCTCCGGATCGTGCAGGCCTTCCGCCGCGAGCAGTCCGGAGCCGACCGGTTCGCCGCCCGCAGCGACGACTACCGCGAGGCCCGCGTCCGCGGGCAGTGGCTCATCTCGATCTACTTCCCCTTCGTCACGCTGCTGTCGTCCGTGGCCGCCGCGGCCGTGATGATCGTCGGCGCGAACCGCATCGAGGCGGGCACGCTGACGACCGGCGCGCTCGTCGCCTACCTCCTCTACATCGACCTCTTCTTCGCGCCCGTGCAGCAGCTCTCCCAGGTCTTCGACGGATACCAGCAGGCCGCCGTCTCCCTGAAGCGGATGCAGGAGCTGCTCCAGGAGCCGACGTCGACGGCCGCGGCCGACGAGCCCCTGGACGTGCTGTCGCTGCGCGGCGAGATCGCCTTCGAGGACGTCTCCTTCGCCTATGGCGAGGAGGAGGAGGCCCTGACGGGGATCGATCTGCGGATCCCCGCCGGGCAGACCGTCGCCTTCGTCGGCGAGACCGGCGCCGGGAAGTCGACGCTGGTCAAGCTGGTCGCACGGTTCTACGACCCGACCGCCGGCCGGGTCACCGCCGACGGCACCGACCTCAGGGACCTGGACCTCACCTCGTACCGTCACCGGCTCGGCGTCGTCCCGCAGGAGGCGTACCTCTTCGCCGGGACGATCCGTGACGCGATCGCGTACGGCCGTCCCGACGCGACCGACGCCGAGGTCGAGGCGGCGGCCCGCGCGGTCGGCGCCCACGACATGATCGCGACCCTGGACGGCGGCTACCTCCACGAGGTCGCCGAGCGCGGACGCAACCTCTCCGCGGGGCAGCGGCAGCTGATCGCCCTGGCCCGCGCCGAGCTCGTCGACCCGGACGTCCTGCTCCTCGACGAGGCCACGGCCGCCCTCGACCTGGCCACCGAGGCCCAGGTGAACCAGGCCACCGACCGCCTGGCCGGCCGCCGTACGACGCTCGTCGTCGCCCACCGCCTCACCACCGCGGCCCGCGCGGACCGCGTGATCCTCATGGCACAGGGCCGCGTCGCGGAGGACGGCACCCACGACGAGCTGCTCGCACGGGGCGGCAGGTACGCGGAGCTGTGGCGGACGTTCATCGGCGAGGCGGAACCGGCCGGGGCGAAGGCGGTCTGAGCGGGGTCCGGCGACGGCGGTCTGAGTACGAGCGCGGATTCCACCGCGCGCCGGGGCCGGGGTTGAATCGGGGCCATGAGCAACGAGCACCCCGCCCGCGCCCGGGCCGCGTCCAGCCCCGGCGCCGACCGCCCGGACCCGGCGGCCTACCGGCTGCGCACCCGCGCCCTGTGGTGCGGACTCGCCCTGGCGCCCGCGACCGTCCTGGTCGTGTTCCTGAGCCTGACCACGCCCGAGGGCTCCGGCTGCGTCCTCAACGGTGACTGCGGCACCACCCCCGGCTGGATGTACCTCGCCACGCTCGCCGTCGCGGCCGGGTCCTGGATCCACGCGCTGTGCACCCCGGACGGCCCCGCCCCCGCGTCCTCCCGCAAGGCGGCGTTCTGGACGATGATCGGCGCGGAGTGCGTGTTCCTGCTGCTCGTCCTCACCTACTTCGTGTAGAGGCAACCGCTCAGGGCCCCCGTGCGTCGTACGCATGTACGGCAGAGAGCGGGGAGGGGATCCAGTGTTCGGTGAGACCAGCGGGACGGCGCGCGGCACACGACTGCTCGGACATCTGTTGGCGGTGCTCCTCGCCGTCGGCGCCCTCACCATCGCCGGGCCGGCCACCGCCTCCGCCAGCGCAGGATCGCTGTGCAGCGGCCGGCCCGCCAAGACCGTCGACTTCGCCACCGGGGAGCTGCGGCTCTACCGCAGCCGGCAGTACGTCTGCGCCCTCGCCGTCGCCAAGGCCCCCGGTCCGCGACGCGCCATGTCCGTCTCCCTCCAGCCCCGCGGCGGGCGGCCCGCCGTCGACAGCGGGCAGTTCACCCGGCAGGCCGGTCCCGTCACCGTGCACGCCCTCAACCGCTGCGTCCGGGCCACCGGTACCATCGCCGGCCGGAGCGGTTCGACCGGATGGGTCCTCTGCTGAAACCTCTGCCGTCACACAGGTAAGGGCCAACTGGGTCTGGCGGCACCCACGTTGCCCCCGCTAGGTTCGCGACACCGTTGTGAATCAAGGGGAGGGTGAATGCGCAAGTCGCTGATCTGGCTGACGTCGCTCACGGTGCTCATAGGCACCGTCGGGGCGAGTGGTGCGGCTACCGCCGCCGAGTCGGCCACCGGCAGCCCGACCGTCGCCGAGGGCGCCGTCGGCACGGACATCAAGGACCGCATCCTGGCGATCCCCGGAATGAGCCTCATCGAGGAGAAGCCGTACGCCGGTTACCGCTTCTTCGTCCTCGAATACACCCAGCCGATCGACCACCACCGTCCGTGGAAGGGGACGTTCAAGCAGCGGCTGTCCCTCCTCCACAAGGACACCGACCGCCCGACCGTCTTCCACACCAGCGGCTACGGGCTGAGCACCACCCCCAGCCGCCGCGAGCCCACCCGGATCATCGACGGCAACCAGGTCTCCATGGAGTACCGGTTCTTCACGCCGTCCCGGCCGCAGCCCGCCGACTGGTCCAAGCTGGACATCTGGCAGGCCGCGAGCGACCAGCACCGCATCTTCACCGCCCTGAAGAAGATCTACGGGCAGAAGTGGCTCTCCACCGGCGCCTCCAAGGGCGGCATGACGGCCACCTACTACGAGCGCTTCTACCCGCGCGACATGGACGGTGTCGTCGCCTACGTGGCGCCGAACGACGTCAACAACAAGGAGGACTCGGCCTACGACCGGTTCTTCGAGACCGTCGGGACCAAGGAGTGCCGTGACCGCCTCAACGCGCTGCAGCGCGAGGCGCTGATCCGCCGCGAGCCGCTCCAGAAGAAGTACAAGGAGTGGGCCGCGACCGAAGGCGCCACCTTCAACACCGTCGGCTCCCTCGACAAGGCGTACGAGGCCGTCGTCCTCGACTTCGTCTGGGGCTTCTGGCAGTACTACGGCGAGGACGTCTGCGGTTCGGTCCCGGACGCCAAGGCCGCGAGCGACGACGAGGTCTACGAGACCATCGACGCCTACTCCGGCTGGTCCTTCTACACCGACCAGGGCCTCGACCCGTACACGCCGTACTACTACCAGGCCGCGACCGAGCTCGGCTCGCCCAGCATCAAGCTGCCGCACCTCAAGGGCCTGACCCGCTACGGCTACCAGCCGGCGCGGAACTTCGTGCCGCGCGAGATCCCGACGAAGTTCAAGCCGTCGGCCATGCGGGACGTGGACGACTGGGTCCGCAAGAACGCGAACCAGATGCTGTTCGTCTACGGCGGCAACGACCCGTGGGGAGCCGAGCCGTTCCGCGTCGGCAAGGGCGCCCGTGACAGCTACGTCTACACCGCCCCCGGCGCCAACCACGGTGCCCAGGTCGCGGGCCTCGTCGAGGCCGAGCGCACCAAGGCCACGGCCCGCATCCTCGCCTGGGCCGGGGTCGACGCCCCGACGGCCGCCGCCGCGCAGCCGCTCGCCCGCTTCGACGCCCGCCTCGACAAGCCGGCGGAGGAGGAGCTGAGCCGGGAGCACGGCGTACGGCCGTGAGTCGTGCGGAGGGCCGTGAGCCGGCGGCTCGCGTCGCTCTCCGCCCGAGCCCCTAGGCTCTCCGGCCGCGAGCCCCGCGCTCGCGGTGTGAGCCTCATGTGAGTGTGGGCCGCGCCCGGTGGTGTCACAGCCGCCGGGCGCAGCCCACCGGCCTTTCCCCGCCCAGCGCCACGAACAGCGCCGTCGAACGCGGACAGCGGTCGCGGCTCGTGACCGCCGAGGCGACCCGGTAGACCGGCGGGCGCTCGCCGGAGCCGTCGCAGGCCGTCTCCTTCACCTGGCCCTCGCGGGAGGCGGAGAGGCAGTCCCCGACGATCGTGCGCGGACCTCCGCCCCGGCCCGGGTCGCCCGGATGCGGCGGCTCCAGATTGCGCATGCAGGCGTACCCCTGCGGCACCGCGCCGTCGCCGTCCTCGTCCGCCGCCGATCGGTTCTCCGAGACGTGCAGGACGAAGTCCGTGGTGGCCGGGCACATCGCGCCGGCGGACGTCCCCGGAGCCTGACCCTCGTACCGGGTCGTCACCCGCGCCGCCGCCTTCTCGCTCGTGCACGGCACCTCGCGGTACACCGCGCCACGGGTGGAACAGTCCCCGGGGCCCAGGAACACCGCCCCGTGGTCGACGGGCGAGGTCGTGTACGTGACGGGGCCCGGCAGCCCGGAGTCCGGCGACCGCTGACAGCCGGCCACCGCGAACAGCAGCACCATGAGCGACACCCCGAGCGACAGCCCGAACAGCACCCCGAGCGACAGCCCCCCGAACAGCCCCCGCCCGCTCCTGAGAGCGCGCATGAAAAGACCCCCCGATCTCCGCGTCCAGCGTGGCGCGCCGGAGCGGGCGCACGCCAGGGAGAACGGGGGGTCTGCGTCCTCAGTTACGTTTCGCGTAGGACAGGCCGTGGCCGACCGGGTACAGCACCTTCGACGGATCGTCCGCCCGCTGGACGGGGACGGGCAGACGCCCCTTCGGCCGGGCGTGGCCCGCGATCACCCGGACCGCGGCCCGCAGTTCGACATCCGTCCAGGAATACGCGGCGACGGTCGCCCGCTGCCCGGTGAGCCCGGCGATGTCGTACGGGTTGCGGATCGCGACGGGGGGCCCCCCGGCGCCCGGGGGGGCGCGCCCGGGGGCCCCGGGGGGGGGCGGGCCGGGGGGGTATAAAAAAAATACCCCGCCCCCCCGAGTGGGGGGGTTGTTATAG
>NZ_JBHWBS010000001.1:276396-291307 GCF_042735655.1 Streptomyces sp. NPDC059567
CACACCCCCCCCCCCCCGCCGGGGGGGCGCGCCCCGCGGGGGGGGGGCCGGCGGCGAGTGGGGGGGGGGGGGCCCCCCGCCCGCGCCCCCCGGGCGCCGGGGGCCCCCCCGAGCCGGGAGACCAGGGTGCGCTGCGGACTGGTCGCCGAGACGTTGTACGTGCCCACGACCACGACGTCCTTGCCGGCCGCCGCGGCCACCGCCTCGTCGATCTTCGCCGCCGTCGGGGTGATCCCGGTCGACAACGCCGTGGCGGAGAAGCCGAGTTCGATGAAGGCGGTGGCGAGGGTCGTGGTCGGCGGGCCCGTGCTGCCGGACGGCGAGGCCGGATCGGCGCCGACGACCAGCACGTTGCCGTGGCTGCGCCGGCTGATCGGCAGGAACCCGCCCTCGTTGAGGAGCAGGGTCGTGGTCTCCTCCGCGATCCGGTCGGCCTGGGCCAGGTGGGCGGCGGTGCCGACCGTACGGTCCACACCGGCGGCGGTGACGAACGGCTTGCGGAACAGCCCCAGTTTCGCCTTGAGGCGCAGAATCCGCAGGATCGATTCGTCGAGCCGGGCCTCGGTCAGCTCGCCGTTCTTGACGGCCTGGAGGACCGCGTTCCAGGCGATGTCCAGCTTCGGCGGGTTGAGGAGCTGGTCGACACCGGCCTTGAGGGCGAGCACCGGCACGCGATCGTCGCCGTACTTCGTCCGTACGCCCTCCATGCCGAGGGAGTCCGTCACCACCACGCCGTCGTAACCGAGCTGCTCGCGCAGGATGCCGGTCAGGATCGGGTGGGAGAGGGTCGCCGGGTCCTCGTTCGGGTCGAGCGCGGGCACGACGATGTGCGCCGTCATGATCGAGTCGATGCCGGCGGAGATCGCGGACCGGAACGGCGGGGCGTCGAGTTCGGCCCACTGCTCCCGGGTGTGCGTGATGGTCGGCAGCCCGTAGTGGCTGTCGGTGGCCGTGTCGCCGTGGCCGGGGAAGTGCTTGGAGGTCGCCGCGATCCCGGCCCGCTGGTAGCCCTTCACCTGGGCGGCGACGAGATCGGAGACGGCCTGCGGGTCGGAGCCGAAGGAGCGGACTCCGATGACGGGGTTGGCGGGGTTGACGTTGACGTCCGCGACCGGCGCGTAGTTCTGCCGGATGCCGACGGCGGCCAGCTCGGCGCCCGCGATCTGCGCGGCCTTGCGGGCATCGGAGTGCGAGCCCCCGGCGCCGAGCGCCATGGCGCCGGGCATCAGGGTGGCCGGCTTCCCGACCCGGCAGACGATGCCGTGCTCCTGGTCGGTGGAGATCAGCAGGGGGAGAGGCGTGGGCTGGGCGAGGCCCGCCCGCTGGATGCCGTTGGAGAGCTCGGCGATCTGGTGGGGGTCGCGGGTGTTGTGCGCCCAGGCGAAGTAGATGACGCCGCCGACGTGGTACTTCTCGACGAGCTCGGCGGCGGTGCGGACGCCGATCTCGGTCAGGTTGGCGTCGATGTCGGCCTGGTCGGGGGCGGTGGCGGAGTGGCCGTACACCCGCATGACGAAGACCTGGCCGACCTTCTCTTCCAGCGACATACGGGAGATGAGCCGCCGGAGGCTCCGGTCGTCGGACGCGAGGTCGGCCGAGTCGGTGTGGGCGGGGTCGGCTGAGTCGGCGAGGGCGGTCGGGGTGGTCACGCCGGTGACGGCGGCGGCCGCCGCGGCGGCGGTGACGGTGAGGAGGGTGCGTCTGGAGGTGGCGCGGTGGTGCACTGATGCTCCTTCCGGCCGTGCAAGGTTGAAGGAAACTTCCAGGAGTCACGGATAGCCCGAAAGTAACTGCCAGGTCAAGGACCTGAGCAGGAATCAGTGGCGCGGGTCGGTGAGCGGGCCGGTGGGATGGGTGGGGCGGGCGGGGCTCCCGTGCCGGTCGGTCACCCCGTCGACGACGCGACGCGGGGCCACAGCTCCCGGAGCGTGCGGACCGTCTCGCTGATCGCGGGACGGCGGGCGGCGCCCGTGCGCCACAGGGCGTGCAGCCGGCGCCTCGGCATCGGGTCCAGCCGGACCGGGGTCACCTCGGGCGGCAGCGTCCCACGGCCGAGCCGCGGCACCATCGCGATCCCGAGCCCGGCGGCGACCAGGGCGACCTGTGTGTGGTTCTCCTCCGCCTGGTGCACGATGTGCGGCTCGTACCCGGTGGCGCGCAGGGTCTGGATCAGCCAGTCGTGGCACACCGTCCCCGGCGGCTGCGTGATCCACCGCTCGTCCGCCAGCTCCTCCCGCCGCACGGTCGCCCGCGCCGCCAGCGGATGCTCCCGGGGCACGAGGACGTCGCACAGGTCGTCGCCGATCACCGCCTGCTCCACGCCCGGTGGGGTCGGCAGCGGCGCGATGTCCCAGTCGTGGGCCACGGCGAGGTCGATCACGCCCCGGGCGACGAGGTCGATCGAGACATGCGGATCCACCTCCGTGAGGCGGGCGTCGAGCGAGGGGTGGCGGACGGCCAGTTCGGCGAGTGCCCGCGGCATCAGACCGCGCGCGGCGCTCGCGAAGCAGCCGATCGACAGACGTCCGGCGGGCAGTCCGCGCCGCTCTTCGAGCCGTACCTCCGCCTCTTCGACGATCGACAGCAACTTCTCGGCGGTGGCGGCGAGTTGGTGCGCCTCATCGGTGAGCCGCACCCCTCGGCCCTGGCGTTCGAGGAGGGTCGTGCGGGTCTCCCGCTCCAGCTTCGCGATCTGCTGGGAGACGGCGGACGGGGTGTAGCCGAGGGCGGCGGCCGCGGCGCCCACCGTCCCGTGGACGGCGACGGCGTGGAGCGCGCGCAGGCGTCCGAGATCCAGCACGGGACCACCCCTTCCGGGCGGATCGATGAAGCGTTGCTTCATCCAACCATGAAGGAGAATTCGCTGGTGCTACACGTTCACGGGAGGTGATGCTCGACGACATGCGTCCCGCCCACATCGCCCTGGCCGCGCTCGTCGCCGCCGTCTGGGGAGTCAACTTCGTCGTCATCGAGATCGGTCTCGACCACTTCCCACCGCTGCTCTTCTCGGCCCTGCGCTTCCTCGCCGCCGCCCTGCCCGCCGTCCTCCTCGTCGGCCGCCCCAAGGTCGCCTGGAAGTGGATCGTGGGCGTCGGACTCGTCCTGGGCGTGGTCAAGTTCGGCCTGCTCTTCACCGGGATGGACCTGGGCGCCCCGGCCGGACTCGCGTCCCTGATCCTCCAGGTCCAGGCCGTCTTCACGGCCCTGTTCGCCTTCGTCGCGCTCGGCGAACGGCCCGGGAGGCTGAAGATCGCGGGCATGGCGGTCGCGCTCGCCGGCATCGGTGTCGCCGCGGTCGACGAGGGCGCCTCGGGTCCGCTCGTCGGCTTCGCGCTCTGCATCGCGGCGGCGGCCTGCTGGGGCGTCTCCAACGTCCTGACCCGCAAGGCCTCCCCGCCCGACGCCCTCAACTTCATGGTCTGGGTCAGCACCGTGCCCATCCTGCCGCTGCTCGTCCTCTCCCTCCTCCTGGAAGGACCGGAACGCGACCTCGAAGCGCTGCGCGGACTCGACTGGACCGGCGTCGGCGTCATCGTCTACGTCGCCTGGATCACCACGGTCTTCGGCTTCGGCGCCTGGGGGTGGCTCCTGCGCCGCTACCCGGCCTCGTCGGTGGCCCCCTTCTCCCTCCTGGTCCCGGTCTTCGGGATGTCCTCGGCCGCCCTCTTCCTCGGCGAGGGCGTCAGCGGCCTGCGCTGGTGCGCGGCGGCCCTGCTGGTCGGGGGCGTGGCCCTGACGTCCCTCACGCCGGGGCGGGCGGTGGGGGCGGGTCCGGAGCCGTCGCGGGAGAGGGGCCCGGAGCCCGCCGAGGCGGGTGGACGTTCCTTGTCGTCGCCGTGAGCCCGCATGTGGGGCGCGAAGGGGCGGCCTCGGGTCGGAGTCGGGAAGGTCTCCGGCCCGAGCCCTCAATGGGGCGCGAACGGGCCGGGGTCCTCGGGCCCTGAGCCAGAGGCTCTCCGGCCCGAGACCCCACCCCCCCGTCACTCCCGAGGCCGCGCCGTCGAGTCGCGTACCAGGAGCTCCGCCGGGATCGTCGCCAGGCCGCCCGGTGGGGCCTCTTCCGTGCCCATGGCGAGTCGGCCCGCCCGAGCGCCCGCCTCCTGGAGGGGCAGCCGTACGGTCGTCAGCGCGGGGACCGCGTCGACCGAGAACGGGAGGTCGTCGAAGCCCGCCACCGAGACGTCCTCGGGGATGCGCAGCCCCCGGTCCCGCAGCGCCGCGCACGCTCCCAGCGCCACCGTGTCGTTGGCCGCCACGACCGCCGTCAACGACGGCTCGCGGCGCAGGAGTTCGAGCGTCGCGTCATAGCCGGAGCCCCGGTCGTACGACCCGTGGACGACGGGCCCTTCCGGCATCCCCGCCCCGGCCAGCGCCTCGCGGTGCCCCTCCAGCCGGTGCCGGGTCGTCGTCCGGTCCGCCGGCCCCGCCGCGTAACCGATCCGCCGGTGCCCGAGCGTCAGCAGATGCTCGGTGAGCCGCCGAGCGCCCGCCCGGTTGTCGAAGGCCAGCGCCGCCACGCTCGCGTCGCCCGCCACGGGCGGCCGTCCGCACAGCACGATCCGCGTCCCCGCGTCCGTCAGCCGCGACAGCTTCGCCGCCACCGCCGCCATGTGCTCCGGGTCCTCCAGGGACCCGCCGGTGAGGATCACGGCGGCGGCGCGCTGGCGCTGAAGCAGGGTGAGGTACGTGAGCTCGCGCTCGGGGGAGCCGCCCGTGTTGCAGACGACGGCCAGCTTCTCGCCGCCCGCCCGCCCCGACGCGCCTTCCCCGATGGCGCTCTGCGCCGCACCGGCCATGATCCCGAAGAAGGGGTCGGCGATGTCGTTGACGAGGATGCCGACCAGATCGGACGTGGCGGCGGCGAGCGAGCTCGCGGGCCCGTTCAGTACGTAGTCCAGCTCGTCCACGGCCCGCAGCACCCGCTCCCGGGTCGAGGCGGCGACGGGGTAGTTGCCGTTCAGGACGCGGGAGACGGTGGCGGGGGAGACCTGGGCACGCGCGGCCACATCCGCCAGCGTGACGGTCATCGCGTACCTCCGAGGAGAGTCGGGAGAGTCGTCCGGACCCCTTGTCCGGCGTGTTGTCGGCAGGCTAGCGTCTCTTGTCGTAGAAAGCGCTTTCTTCCTTGAGTGTGGAGGGACCTTCGTGACACGCAGGACAGTCCGTATCGCCATGAACGGCGTCACGGGACGCATGGGCTACCGCCAGCACCTCGTCCGCTCGATCCTCGCCCTGCGCGAGCAGGGCGGCCTCGACCTGGGCAACGGCGAGACCCTCTGGCCCGAGCCCGTCCTCGTCGGCCGCCGCGAGCACGCTCTGCGCGCGCTCGCCGAGCAGCACGGTCTCACCGAGTGGTCCACCGACCTCGACGCCGTACTCGCCGACGAGTCGGTGGAGATCTACTTCGACGCCCAGGTCACGTCCGCCCGCGTCGAGGCCATCCGCAAGGCCGTCGCCGCCGGCAAGCACATCTACACCGAGAAGCCGACGGCGGGAGACCTGGCCGGCGCCCTGGAGCTCGCCCGGCTCGCCTCCGAGAAGGGCGTCAAGCACGGCGTCGTCCAGGACAAGATCTTCCTGCCGGGCCTGCTCAAGCTGAAGCGCCTCATCGACGGCGGCTTCTTCGGCGAGATCCTGTCCATACGAGGGGAGTTCGGCTACTGGGTCTTCGAGGGCGACTGGCAGGACGCCCAGCGCCCCAGCTGGAACTACCGCGCCGAGGACGGCGGCGGCATCGTCGTCGACATGTTCCCGCACTGGGAGTACGTGCTCCACGAGCTCTTCGGCCGGGTCACCAGCGTCTCCGCGCACGTCGCCACGCACATCCCGCAGCGCTGGGACGAGCAGGGCAAGCCGTACGCCGCCACCGCCGACGACGCCGCCTACGGCATCTTCCAGCTGGAGGGCGGGACGATCGCCCAGATCAACTCCTCCTGGGCGGTACGGGTCAACCGCGACGAGCTCGTCGAGTTCCAGGTCGACGGCACGCACGGCTCCGCCGTCGCGGGCCTGCGGAACTGCCGCGTCCAGCACCGCTCGGCCACCCCCAAGCCGGTCTGGAACCCGGACATCCCGGCGACCGAAGCCTTCCGTGACCAGTGGCAGGAGGTCCCGGACAACACCACCTTCGACAACGGCTTCAAGGCCCAGTGGGAGCTCTTCCTGAAGCACGTGGTCCTCGACGAGCCCTACCAGTGGGACCTGCTGGCGGGCGCGCGCGGCGTACAGCTCGCCGAACTCGGCCTGAAGTCGGCGGCCGCGGGCCGCCGACTGGAGGTCCCGGAGGTCTCGCTGTGATCCGCCTTCCCCACGGCGCGGGCGAGGTACGGGAGTACAGCCCGCGCCCGGCACGGCCCACGGCCCCCAAGGGCGGCACCCTGACCTCCCGTACCGTCTTCTCCGCCGCCCATGTCGTCGCCGACCCGTACGCCGACACCACCCCCGACTCGCCGGCCGCCGTCGACTGGGACGCCACCCTCTCCTTCCGCCGCCACCTCTGGGCGCAGGGCCTCGGCGTCGCGGAGGCGATGGACACCGCGCAGCGGGGGATGGGCCTGGACTGGGCGGGCGCGGCCGAGCTGATCCGCCGCTCGTCGGCCGAGGCGAAGGCGGTGGGCGGCCGCATCGCGTGCGGAGTCGGAACGGACCAACTGGCCGGACCCGCCGACCTCATGACGGTACGCAAGGCGTACGAGGAGCAGCTGGCGCTCGTGGAGGAGACCGGCTCCCAGGCCATCCTCATGGCTTCGCGCGCCCTCGCCGGCGCCGCCGAGGGCGCGGACGACTACCTCGACATGTACGGCCACCTCCTCCGGCAGGCGAGCGAGCCGGTGATCCTGCACTGGCTGGGGCCGATGTTCGACCCGGCGCTCGACGGCTACTGGGGCTCGGCCGATCTGGACACCGCGACCGACACCTTCCTGGAGGTCATCGCGGCACACCCCGACAAGGTCGACGGCATCAAGGTCTCCCTCCTCGACGCCCAGCGCGAGATCGACCTCCGCCGCCGCCTGCCGGAGGGCGTCCGCTGCTACACGGGCGACGACTTCCACTACCCCGAGCTGATCGCGGGCGACGACCAGGGCTTCAGCCACGCCCTGCTCGGCATCTTCGACCCGCTGGGCCCGCTGGCGGCGGAGGCCGTACGGATCCTGGACACGGGCGACGTCGCGGGGTTCCGCGCCGTGCTGGACCCGACGGTGGAGCTGTCACGCCACCTCTTCCGGACCCCGACGCGCTTCTACAAGACGGGCGTCGTGTTCCTGGCCTGGCTGGCCGGCCACCAGGAACACTTCGCCATGGTCGGCGGCCTGCAGTCCGCCCGCTCGCTGCCGCACCTGGCGCGGGCGTACGAACTGGCGGACGGGCTCGGCCTGTTCCCCGATCCGGAGCTGGCCGAGTCCCGGATGAAGTCCCTGCTGACGGTGTACGGAGTGAGCCAGTGACCGCATCGAGCCCCGCATCGCTGTCGCGCTTCAGCATCAACCAGATGACGGTGAAACAGCTGTCGCTGCCGGAGCTGGTGGAGCAGTGCGTACGGCTCTCCGTCCCGGGGGTGGGCCTGTGGCGGGAGCCCGTCGCGGAGTACGGGGTCGAGGCGACGGCCAAGCTCGTACGCGACGCCGGCCTGACGGTCACGTCACTGTGCCGGGGCGGCTTCTTCACGACGGCGCAGTCCCTGGACGACAACCGCGCGGCGATCGACGAGGCGGCGGCGCTCGGCACGGACACCCTGGTCCTCGTCTCCGGCGGCCTCGCCCCGGGCAGCCGCGACCTGACGGCGGCCCGCGCCCGGATCACGGACGCGATCGCCGAACTCGCCCCGTACGCGGGGGAGCGGGGCGTACGCCTGGCGATCGAACCCCTCCACCCGATGTACGCCTCGGACCGCTGCGCGGTCTCCACCCTGGACCAGGCCCTGGACATCGCGGAGCGCTTCCCGTCCTCGCAGGTGGGCGTGGTCGTGGACACGTACCACATCTGGTGGGACGACCGGGCGCCGGCGGCGGTGGCGAGGGCGGGCGCGTCGGACCGCATCCACGCCTTCCAGCTGGCCGACTGGACGACCCCTCTCCCGGCGGGAGTCCTCAACGGCCGGGGCCAACTGGGCGACGGCGCGATCGACCTGCGGGCGTGGTGCGACCTCGTGGAGGAGACGGGCTACGCAGGCCCCATCGAGGTCGAGCTCTTCAACGACGAGCTGTGGGCGCGGGACGGGGTGGAGGTCCTGGAGGAGACGGTGGGGAGGTTCGTGGGGGTGGTGGGGTAGGGGCGGACGGTGCGGTGGGTGGCGGCTGGCGGGAGTCCGGCGGGGGTGTTCCCGGCTCTTGGCGCCGGGGTGGCTGGGCGTCCGGGCCGGGGTCCCGCGGGGGGTAGGGGCGGGCCGGTAGTGGGTCGTTCGGGTGGGGGCCGGCGTCCGGGCGGGTGGGAGTCCGGCGCGGGTCTGCCTGTTCTCGGCGCTCTCGGCGCCGGGGCCTACTTCTTCGGGGCCCCGCCCAGGATGTCGCCGAGGCCGTCGGCGCCCTTCTTGGTGGCGGCGCGCTTGGTGATCACCGCCAGGACCACGGGCACGAGCAGTTCGATCGCCCGGTTCACGGTCGGGGCGGGGATGCCGGTCTTCTTGGCGACGGCGTTGGCCGCCGGCTTCGCCAGCCTGCCCAGAACACCGGCCATGAGCCCACCGCTCACCAGCCCACCGAAGCCCGCCACTCCTTGAAGCGGCGGCTCCGAGGAGGTCGCCTCCTCGACGGCCTGCCGTACCTCGTCCGCACTCCCGGGCTCGGACGCGGCCTGCCGCAACTCCCCCGACAGCGCGGTCACCGAACTCCCGACGACGTCCTGGGCGCCTGCCGCGTCGGTACCGAGCACCCCGGCGATCTCCTGGAGCCGATCGTCACCGAGCTCGTGCAGTACGTCGTCTTGGAATGATTCGTCACTCATGCGCAGAACGCTACGTTTCCCGAGGCCCCTCGGCACGTCGAGCGGGCCCGGGTTTCTGAGGGTCCTGGTCCGAGCGTCCTTGCGAGCTTCTGGTTCGGCCGCCCTCGTCCCGAGTGTGGCGACCGCAGGCGGTGGGTCAAGGGCGCTCCCTGCGGTCGCGTCGCTCCGCGATGGGCTCCGCCCACCCTTGACCCACCGCCTCCGGTCGCCTTTTCACACTCGGAGGGCGGCCGGGGGGCGTGGCCACGCGGCAACTCTCGCCGGTCCTGGGCGGGGATCGGCGCCTACGGGCCGGTGGGTGGGGGTGCGCGGCAGTTGGATGGGGCGGTGACGGCACCGGCTCAGCGTGTTGCGGCCGGTGGGTGGCCGGGACTCATGCCCCGCTGGTCACTCCCGGTGGGTGGTGAGGTGGCACCGAGGGCAGGCACCTCCGTGTCGATCTCGGCCGAGGACCCGCCGCGATGACTTTCGGCAGGGGCGCGCGTCTGTTCCTGGAGTCGTAGGACGTCTCTGGTGTCGTAGGACGTCGTACGACGCTGCCCGGCACAAGACACCACGGAGGACCCATGCCGCCCACGCCGGACGATCCGACCACCGCGCTGCCCGGGCGCCCGCCCGTGGTCGACCTCGCCACCTGGCAGGCCGCCCGAGACGAGCTCCTGGTCCGGGAGAAGGCCCACACCCGCGAGGGCGACGCCATCGCCGCGGCCCGCCGCCGGCTGCCGATGGTGGAGTTCGACGGGACGGTCGAGGTCGTCGGACCCGACGGCCCGGTCCCGTTTCTGGACCTCTTCCAGGGCCGGGACGAGCTCGTGGTCTACCAGCACATGTGGTACGACGGCGCGCCGCACCAGGGGCAGTGCGAGGGCTGCACCACCACGGTCTGGCACATGAAGGACGCGGTCTACCTCGGTGCCCGGGGCGTCTCGTTCGCCATCCTGACGACGGGGGCGTGGGACGAGGTGGCTCCCTACGTCGAGTTCATGGGCTACACCCAGCCCTGGTACTCGGTGCGGGGCCTGGAGGCGCCGGTCGGCGGTGAGATGGGGAACGTCGCGTGTTTCCTGCGCGACGGTGACCGCGTGTTTCTCACCTACTCCACGACCGGCCGTGGCAACGAGCCGGTCAACGGGTCGCTCGGCCTGCTCGACATGACGCCCTACGGCCGCCGTGAGGGGTGGGAGGACAACCCCGAGGGGTGGCCCGAGGCGCCGCAGGCCGGCTCGCCGGTCGGCGGGCATGGTGCGCCGATCTGCTGGTACTGGCGCGCGGACGCGGACGGGAACGCCACGTGGGGCCCGACGAGCCGCCCGGTACCCCAGTGGACCCGCCCCGGCGCGACCCCGGTGGAATCCCTGGGCCGACAAGACTCAGCCGAGCACTGAGCGCCCACCGGGTGGGCACAACCCACGATGGCGCCGCACCCGTGGGCACCGTACGGACCGGAGGCCTGGGCCCGGCAAGGGCACCGTCCCGCCCCAGCGGGAGATTGCCCACACGGGGGTGGGTGGGAGGAGGCGGGGGCGGCCGCCCGCCGCGGGGGGCGGCGCCCCCCCGAGGGCGGCGCGGGCGGGCCGCCGCCAGGGGCGGGGGGGGGGGCGGGGCCCCCACGGGGGGGGGGGGGGGGGGGGCAGCCGCATGGGGCGGGGACGGCGTCGGTCCAACGGCCGGTGTCCCTAACTCTCCACTACTCGCGGTAACTTCCCCGGAATCGGCCCCACAGGACCCTCCGAGGGCGAGTTGCGGAACTTAGGGACACCCACGCCGATCAACTCACCCCACCACCCACCGGCAGTGACCAGCGGGGCATGATCCCGGCAACCCACCGGCCGTCACACGCCAAGCACCGCCGAGCCGCCCCATTCAACGACCGCGCACAACCACCCCCACACCCGACGGCCGCCCACGGCGCTTCGCGCCACAGGGGCCCCCGCGTGGCCACGCCCCCGGCCACACTCGGAGCGAGGGCGGCCGAGCCAGAAGCTCACGGGAGCGTCCACGCCAGGACCCCACCCCCGGCCCACCCCCCGGCCCCCCACCCCCACCCAACTGTCCGACCCCTTCGCTACCTTCGGGGCATGTCCAACCAGGGTCAGGGCCAAGGGCACAGCCACGCGCCGCCACACGCGCCGCCACACACCCCGCGCCAGGCTGTCGTCGAAGGGGTCCTCGAGCGGATCACCTACGCCAACGAGGAGACCGGCTACACGGTGGCCCGTGTCGACACCGGCCGCGGCGCCGGCGATCTCCTCACGGTCGTCGGGGCGTTGCTCGGGGCGCAGCCGGGGGAGTCGTTGCGGATGGAGGGGCGTTGGGGGTCCCACCCGCAGTACGGCAAGCAGTTCACGGTCGAGAACTACACGACCGTCCTGCCCGCCACCATCCAGGGCATACGCCGCTACCTCGGCTCCGGGCTCATCAAGGGCATCGGCCCCGTCTTCGCCGACCGCATCACCCAGCACTTCGGCGTGGACACCCTCGACATCCTGGAGGCGACCCCGGCGCGCCTGATCGAGGTGCCGGGCCTGGGACCCAAGCGCACGAAGAACATCACCGCCGCCTGGGAGGAGCAGAAGGCGATCAAGGAGGTGATGGTCTTCCTCCAGGGCGTCGGTGTCTCCACCTCCATCGCCGTGCGGATCTACAAGAAGTACGGGGACGCCTCGATCTCCGTCGTCCGGAACCAGCCCTATCGGCTGGCCGCCGATGTCTGGGGCATCGGCTTCCTCACCGCCGACAAGATCGCCCAGTCCGTCGGCATCCCCCACGACAGTCCCGACCGGGTCAAGGCGGGGCTGCAGTACGCCCTGTCGCAGTCCACCGACCAGGGGCACTGCTTCCTGCCGGAGGAGCAGCTGATCCGCGAGGCCGTGAAGCTGCTCCAGGTCGACACCGGGCTCGTCATCGAATGCCTCGCCGAGCTGGCGCGGGACCCCGAGGGGGTGGTGCGGGAGACCGTGCCGGGCCCCGAGGGGCTGCCCGTCACGGCCGTGTACCTGATTCCGTTCCACCGCGCCGAGCTGTCCCTCGCCGGCCAGACGAAGCGGCTGCTGCATGCCGCCGAGGACCGGATGCCGGGCTTCCAGGACGTCGCCTGGGACAAGGCGCTGGCCTGGCTCGCCGACCGGACCGGGGCCTCCCTCGCTCCCGAGCAGGAGGAGGCGGTGCGGCTCGCCCTGACCCGTAAGGTCGCCGTGCTCACCGGCGGCCCGGGGTGCGGGAAGTCGTTCACGGTCCGCTCGATCGTGGAGCTGGCCCGGGCCAAGCGCGCCAAGGTCGTCCTGGCGGCCCCGACCGGGCGCGCGGCGAAGCGGCTCGCCGAGCTGACCGGAGCCGAGGCGTCGACGGTGCACCGGCTCCTGGAGCTCAAGCCGGGCGGCGACGCGGCCTACGACCGGGACCGCCCGCTCGACGCCGATCTGGTCGTCGTGGACGAGGCGTCCATGCTCGATCTGCTGCTCGCCAACAAGCTCGTGAAGGCGGTGGCACCCGGTGCCCACCTCCTTCTCGTCGGGGACGTGGACCAGCTGCCCTCGGTCGGCGCGGGCGAGGTGCTCGGCGATCTGCTGGCCCCCGGCAGCCCGGTGCCGGCCGTCCGGTTGACGCGTATCTTCCGGCAGGCGCAGCAGTCGGGTGTGGTCACCAACGCCCACCGCATCAACGAGGGGATCCCGCCCGTCACCACCGGCCTGTCGGACTTCTTCCTCTTCGTGGAGGAGGAGACGGAGGACGCCGCCCGGGTCGCGGTCGAGGTCGCGGCACGGCGGATTCCCGCCAAGTTCGGGCTCGATCCCCGCCGGGACATCCAGGTCCTCGCCCCCATGCACCGAGGGCCGGCCGGCGCCGGCGCGCTCAACGGGCTGCTCCAGCAGGCCGTCACGCCGGCCCGCCCCGACCTCCCCGAGAAACGGTTCGGCGGCCGGGTCTTCCGGGTCGGCGACAAGGTCACCCAGATCCGTAACAACTACGAGAAGGGCGCCAACGGCGTCTTCAACGGCACGGTCGGCGTCGTGACCGCGCTCGACACCGTCGAACAGCGGCTGACGGTACGGACCGACGAGGACGAGGAGGTGCCGTACGACTTCGACGAACTCGACGAACTGGCCCATGCGTACGCCGTCACCATCCACCGCTCGCAGGGCAGTGAGTATCCGGCGGTCGTGATCCCGGTCACCACCAGCGCCTGGATGATGCTCCAGCGGAATCTGCTCTACACGGCGGTCACGCGGGCGAAGAAGCTCGTCGTCCTGGTGGGTTCGCGCAAGGCGATCGGGCAGGCCGTCCGTACGGTTTCCGCAGGCAGGCGCTTCACCGCACTGGCCCACCGGCTCTCGGCAGTCGTGTGAAAGAGGACCCCGGACTTCCCCGAACGGGGCGAAGGGGGCAAGATGAGCAGGTTGGCGGCACTGAGTGCCGCCAAATGGCCCAATGGTCGACCCCGAGTGCACTCTCCTGAGCCAAATGGGGGATGGTAGAGACAGTCAGGGCACCTCGAAGAAGAGGCACTACGTCGGTGAGGGATGACGTGAGCGACAACTCTGTAGTACTGCGGTACGCGGACGGTGAATACACCTACCCGGTGGTCGAGAGCACCGTCGGCGACAAGGGCTTCGACATCGGGAAGCTCCGAGCCCAGACCGGTCTGGTCACCCTGGACAGCGGATACGGCAACACAGCCGCCTATAAATCCGCCATCACCTACCTCGACGGCGAGCAGGGCATTCTGCGGTACCGCGGCTACCCCATCGAGCAGCTGGCGGAGCGATCCACCTTCCTCGAGGTGGCGTACCTGCTGATCAACGGTGAGCTTCCCAAGGTCGACGAGCTGGCGACCTTCAAGAACGAGATCACCCAGCACACGCTGCTGCACGAGGACGTCAAGCGCTTCTTCGACGGTTTCCCGCGGGACGCCCACCCGATGGCGATGCTCTCCTCGGTGGTCTCCGCGCTGTCCACCTTCTACCAGGACAGCCACAACCCGTTCGACGAGAAGCAGCGCCACCTTTCGACGATCCGGCTGCTCGCCAAGCTGCCGACGATCGCGGCGTACGCGTACAAGAAGTCGATCGGCCACCCCTTCGTCTACCCGCGCAACGACCTCGGGTACGTCGAGAACTTCCTGCGCATGACCTTCTCGGTCCCGGCCCAGGAGTACGAGCTCGACCCGGTCGTGGTGTCGGCGCTCGACAAGCTGCTGATCCTGCACGCGGACCACGAGCAGAACTGTTCGACGTCGACGGTCCGTCTGGTGGGTTCGAGCCAGGCGAACATGTTCGCGTCGATCTCCGCCGGCATCTCGGCCCTGTGGGGTCCGCTGCACGGTGGCGCCAACCAGTCGGTCCTGGAGATGCTCGAGGGCATCCAGGCCAACGGTGGCGATGTCGACTCCTTCATCAACAAGGTGAAGAACAAGGAGGACGGCGTCCGCCTGATGGGCTTCGGCCACCGGGTGTACAAGTCCTTCGACCCGCGCGCCAAGATCATCAAGGCCGCGGCGCACGACGTGCTCTCCGCCCTCGGCAAGTCCGACGAGCTGCTGGACATCGCGCTCAAGCTGGAGGAGCACGCGCTCTCCGACGACTACTTCGTCTCGCGCAACCTCTACCCGAACGTGGACTTCTACACGGGCCTCATCTACCGCGCGATGGGCTTCCCGACCGAGATGTTCACCGTGCTCTTCGCGCTCGGCCGTCTGCCGGGCTGGATCGCCCAGTGGCACGAGATGATCAAGGAGCCGGGTTCCCGCATCGGTCGCCCGCGCCAGATCTACACCGGCGAGGTCCTGCGCGACTTCGTCCCGGTCGAGGGTCGCTGACGCACTTCCTCGTCGCGAGGCGCCCGGCGCGCCGCCGCACGAGGCGCTGAACGAAAAGCGGGGCGCCGGCGCCGCCCCCCCCCCGCCGGCGGCCGGGGGGGGGGGGGTTCGCCCGCGCGGCGGGCGCCCCCCCCCGCCCGCGCCCGCGCGCGGCGG